>JAFQPF010000008.1 GCA_017411885.1 Clostridia bacterium | reverse complement strand
GAGCTTGCTGATATGCTTTACAGATATGCGCTTTCCACATACAGAACACCCGATCTTTCAAAGGCAGGCACGTTTACCGATATGGCAAGCGTTAACGCAGCTTACGCAGACGGCATCAAGTTCTGTACTGCAAACGGCATCATCGGCGGTTACACCGACGGCACTATCAAGCCCAAGAATAACGCAACACGCGCCGAGGTTGCCACAATGATCCGCAGATTCAACGATTATCTTGCAACAGCTCCCATCGATTCGACTAAGATCCTTGCAAACGCAAAGCTGACCTCGGTTAAGGGAGATGCACTTAAGAATATGCTTGATAACACCGGTGTAAGAGCAACGGTTGAGGCAGACGGTACTGTTAAATTCGTGCCCTTCCTTGACAAAGCAAAGCCCGTAATCAGAATTATGGACCAGAAGAGCAAGGAAATAAGTCTTGCAGAGCATCCGTATGTTGTTGTAAAGTTCAACGGCAAGCTTAATTCGGGCGCACTTCTTGCAACTGTAAATATGATCAATATTACCAACGGCGGAACAACCGACATGGGAATCAGAAGCTTTGCAGGTATCACGTCCGGCGCGGTTATTGTTGATCTTTCCTCTGTAGTAATTGCAATCGATAAGACAAGCTATCAGGATAACCTCGCGATCAACCTCTATCCTTGGGGAGATGCTGATGTTACTCTTGATAAGGAAACCGAATATTTCGTTGTGGATGAGATCGTATTCTGTGACAGCGAGATCGTTGCAAAGGCGATCGCAGGCTAATTAAATAAAAAACGACGGCAGAGTCTTCACGTCTTAAGCACTTGGCTTGAAGACGCGGCTCTGCCGTTCTTTCTTCCGAGCATATTTTGGTGAGGTGAAAAAGATGAAAAGAATATTGTCATTTATTTTAGCGGCTTTAATGGTGCTGGTGCTTGTGCCGTTCAGCGTATCTGCCGCAGAAGCAGACGCAAAGATCTATGGACCGAACACGCTTATAGGCACGGTAGAGCTTTCTTTCACAGGTATGATAGGAAGCCTTGCCGAAGAAAAAGGAGAGGTGTTTGTAAGAGGTACGGTTCCCGTTGGAAGCTACAAGAACAATAAGCTTCAGGCGGAATTTGTCCCCGAAGGCTTTTCCATAACCGATTACAACTATGTGAAATTTATGTACAGAACCGATTCGCCCGAGAAAAAGCTTGACATTTCCTCGAGAAGCAGCGTGGGCGAAAGCTGGTTTAATAAGGCACCCGAGCTTGTCGGCGACGGAAAGTGGCACGAGCTTGTAATAAACACCCGCGAGATCACGGGAGGTTACGGTGCGATACCGATAGGTGAAAATGACGTAAGACTTGTTTTCAAGCCTTTCGGACCGGTGACTGTGGATATAAAAAAAGAAAGCTATTTTGATATCAAGTATATAGCCTGCTTCAAGAGTGAAAAGGAAGCCAAGGCATACGTTTTCAGCACAAGTGATGACAAGCCCATTGAAATAAAGACGGAAACGATAGTCACAGAACAGCTTACAGAGCCTGCCGTAACAGAAAAGGCCGAAGAGCCTGTCAAAGCGGAAGAGATAACCGATCCGCAGGATTATAAGATCTACGGTCCGGATACACTTATCAGTACAGTTGAGCTTTCCTTTACGGGATTTCGTGGCAACACGGCAAATGACGGTGTGAATTATGTTAACGGTGTCGTTGAGCCGGGAAGCTACCCCAATAATAAGCTTCAGGTGGAATTTGTCCCCGAGGGATTTTCTATAACAGATTATAATTTTGTAAAAATAGCATATAAGACCGATTCGCCCGAAAAGAGGGTCGACGTGTCTTCAAGAAGCAGTGTCGGCGAAAGCTGGATGAACCGCTCGCCTGAGCTTATCGGCGACGGGAAGTGGCAAGAGCTTATAGTGAATACACATGATATCACCGGCGGCCACGGTGCGATACCGATAGGTGAGACGGGTGTAAGATTCATTCTCAAGCCCTTTGGATCGGCAACAGCGGAGATTAAAGAGCAAAGCTATTTTGATATCAGATATATCGCCTGCTTCAAGAGCGAGGCGGCGGCAAAGGCATACGTTTTCAAGGCAGAGGACGATACGCTTGCAAATCAGAGCGAAAGCAACGAATATTTCTATGAAATAGCTGACAAGGCAACCATAGACGGATATATGAAAACGATGGACGAAATGATAAAGAATATCGAAAATTCGTCCACGTCTGTTAATGTCAGCGGTAAGAAGTATTACGTATCGATAAGCGGAAACGATGAAAATGACGGACTTTCCCCCGAAAAGCCGTGGAAGAGTATCGAAAAGGTAAATAATTTTAAGTTCAACGATGGCGACGGCGTATTCTTCAAGCGCGGTGACACGTGGCGCGTAGCAGGTCAGATCAATGCCAAGAGCGGCGTTGCCTATTCTGCATACGGAAGCGGTGCAAAGCCGAAATTTATCTTCTCGATAGATGCATCGGGTAAGGCAAGCTGGATACCCGCAGATAAGGAAAATCTTTACGTCTACTCAAAGGCACTGTCAGGAGAAAGAGATGTTGGTGCAATAATATTCGACGGTGGACGTGCGTGGGGTATACAGACACAGAAAACACGCGAAGGCAACCGCCTCGAAATAGGCAGGGTTTTCAACGGAATCAAGTGGATCGATTCTGCAACAGGTGCGTTTTC
>JAFQPF010000007.1 GCA_017411885.1 Clostridia bacterium | reverse complement strand
TTTTTGTTGCGTGGGGTAAAATTTTTTATAAAATTTTCCCCCTCGCGCTCCCCTTTCAAAAACTTTAAGGAAATTTGGTTTAGGTAGTTCGCGCTCTGCTACTATCATTTTCTGAATGTGTTCCTTGCTTGGACAGCCTGTAGTCCAAGCGGAACATTTTTTTGAATTTGTACGTGAAAACGGGCTTTTCGTGAATCGCCCCTCCCGTTCAAACAATTTCCACCAACGACCGTATCCGACCGAATGGTCGGTGCTGTGCGAACAAATGCAGACCACTCACCGCAGACAAGCGCATCCGACCCTTGTGGTCGGTGCTTATTTTCAAATTTCGCCCAAGGGAAAGGGATATCCAAGGGGAAACCGCACAAGGTTTCCTCTTGGACGGCTCTTTCGTCTATTTCTGTCCGCACAGAAATAGACTCCCCGGAAGGGTAACAAACACCTACACGAAACAAAAACAGGTACCACTAACACCCCCATCCCCCTCCACCGACAAAAAGGGCAGAGGAAAATTTTTCCTCTGCCCTTCTTTATTCTCACTTAAAACTCGCCGTTTTGCATCTTCGTAAGATTTACAATGCTCTGCTTTGCACTGTCAAACGGATCAAGCACGCCCATATCGTCCTCGATTACAAAATTCTCTATTCCAAGCTCGTTTGCCGACTTGAGTATCTCCTGCCAGCACAGATTTCCCGTACCTACAGGCGCAGACGCGTTCTTTGTCACCTCAAGGGTGTCATCATTCTTCGCGGTGATGATATAATCCTTGCAGTGCATATATCTTACTCTGTCCTTAAAGGTGTAAAGCGCACGGCTCGCCTCACAGCCGGCTGCCGTCAGCCAGAACACGTCGGGCTGGAACATTACGTATTCGGGATCGGTTTCGTTTAAGAGAATGTCAATTCCTCTCGTTTCTCCGAGCTTTATAAACTCAAAGGAATGGAAATGATACATAAAATCAAGTCCCTTGGCTCTCAGAAGCTTTCCGCACTTGTTAAGATGCGCCGCAAAGGACTTGTAGCCCTCGATCGAGGTGCTGTCCTCGTGTCTTATTGAATTTGTGCGCAAAACGTCGGTCTTGAGCGCTTTTGCGTCAAGCACGATCTGTTCAATGCTTTCGGGGATCTTATAAACGTCGCATATAGCAGAATCGGCAGAAATGCCCTTGCTTTCAAGAAGCTTTGCCATATCCTGCGCGTTAGTAAACGCAGGCGGTGTTATCTGAACGCTCTTGTAGCCCATTTCGGCAACGCGCGAAAGAGTCTTGTCAAAATCCTCGGGAGTTTTCATATAGTCCCTGAGTGTATACATTTGAAGTGATATCTTTTTCATAACTGCCTCCAATATTTTTACTTGAGCGAAAGCTCAACGTTTTCGGTGTATCCGGGCTTGAACGGTTCGGGTCTTTCGGCGTGGGTGGTCATATTGTACACCGCGCCGGTTTTGTTGCATTCGAGTATACCAAGTGCCGCCTCAAGCACGTGCAGGCACAGCTGCCCGTCGCATCTTGCCCTTCTTCCGGCAAGGCGTGCATACATCGCCTCTGCCGCGCCGTAGCCTCTGAAGTTGCCGTTATCAAAGGCGTATGGCGAGCGGATAACGCTTTCCTCTCCGCGCTTGTTTACAAGGCGGATGGTTCCGTGATACTCGTTAGGGTCGCCAAGGTCGATATATCCGTCGGTGCAATAGATATAAAAATGATTCTGCGGCGCACTTTCGGAAAGCATCGTGAAGGTGCCGATCGCTCCGTTTTCAAAAACAAGGCTTCCGGTAGTCACGTTATCGCTTTCGACAGTCATAGGAGTGCCGAAATTAGGCGAATTGGGGTTTTCGTATATTCTGTCGGGTGCGTGTGTGAAGCTGAAGCCGCACACGTTCTTTATCGCGCCGAGCAAGAAGACAAGCACGCTGAAATAGTACGAGCCCATATCGAAGATTATACCGCCTCCGGGACAAAACGCAAAACGCTTTTCCTTTCCAACATAGAATCTTTCGTGATGATACGAGCGCGAAAGGAACGCCTGCGCCATTACGGGCTTACCGATAATACCGCTGTCTAAAATTTCGCGTGCAAGCTGGAACGCGCCGCCGAAAAATGTGTCGGGCGCGCCGCCGAAAAAGAGATTTTTCTCCTTTGCGAGCGCATAAAGCTCCTTTGCCTCTTCAAGCGAGGTGCATATCATCTTTTCCGAATACACGCTCTTGCCTGCCATAAGTGCCTGCTTTGACACCGCATAGTGCGCGGTCGGATAGGTCGTATTGATAACGAGCTTAATTTCCGGATCGGCAAAGATCTCCTCATTGGTTATCTTTTTTATACCGTATTCCTCCGCCTTTTTAGCCGAGCGCTCGTCAATGATATCCGAGCAGCCGACAAGGTCGATTATATCAAGTGAGGTCAGATTTTTAAGGTAAATATCGCTTATCATTCCGCTTCCGATAAGCGCGGTCTTTATTTTTTCAAATTTCACGTCTGCACCGCCTTTCTGATTTCATTATACACACAGCCCTGTTGCTTGTAAATGCATTTTTTAAGAATAAGATGGACAATTTTACAAAATTGTGATATAATCATAAACGAAAGCGAGGGGAGAATTCTGATTAGGTATATAAAGCTTAAGGATTTGGAAAACGAAAGCATAAGCGTCAGATCGATCGAAGTGCACAGACAGATCTGGAAGGTGCAAAGCAGTTGGACTCATTATTGGAGCAAACCGCGCTACGTAAGCGGATTTTTGTTTATTTGCCCGGGAGTTACGGCGCATATAAAGGACATAAACGGAAACAGCTTCACAGCTCAATCGGGCGATATCATCTATGCTCCGCGCGAATGCCGGTATACCATAAGCTTTGAAAACGGCGGCAACGATCCGGACGCGTATACGATAAATTTCGATATTTTCGACAAGGACAAAAATGAACTTCGCTTTGCGGACAGCGTCAGAGTTTACAGAGGCATTCTGGACGATTCGCTCTTTTTGGTAGCCGAAAGGCTTTCGCGTGATTATATATTTTCAAAGCCGCAATTATACCTGCAGGCAGGGCTTTTTGATCTGTTTTTGCTCCTTATAAAGGCTTTGGATTACAAAAAATCAGCCGGAAAGAGCATCAATTATTCGATCGCGCTTTTAAGCGATGAATGGAACAAAAACGAGCCTGTAAGCAAATACGCTAAAGAATGCAAGATCAGCGAAAGCGGATTTCACAAGGCATTTAAGGAAAAAACCGGACAGACTCCGGTCGAGTTCCGCAACTCACTTCGCATAAGCGCGGCAAAATCTATGCTTCACGACACAGACCTTTCGATTTCCGAGATCGCTTACGCTACAGGCTTTGACGATCCTTACTATTTCAGCCGTGTTTTTACTAAAATTGAGGGCAAATCCCCACGCGCGTATAGAAACGCGCATAGAAATATGAAGTAAATATTACAAAACTTATTGCTATTTTTCCTTTTATGTGGTACAATGAGCATACAAAGTGCCCGGACACGGGCAAACTAAGGAGAAAATTATGGAAAGAGAAAAGCTAAAAAGCCGTCTCGGCTTTATCTTAATCAGTGCCGGCTGCGCTATCGGTATCGGCAACGTATGGAAGTTCCCCTATATGGTCGGACAGTACGGCGGCGGTATATTCGTGCTTATTTACCTTATTTGTCTGCTTATTATGGGCATACCTGCGCTTACCGTTGAGTTTTCGCTCGGACGCGCGTCAGGCAAAAGCCCGGTAAAATTGTTCCAGCAGCTTGAACGTCCCGGCCACAAGTGGCACTTCCACGGCTATGCCTCCTTTGCCGCAAACTATATCCTTATGATGTTTTACACCATCGTTTCGGGATGGATGCTTAAATACGTATGGCTTACACTCACTGGTGCCTTCAACGGACTTGATGCCGCAGGTGTCGGCAAGGTGTTTGATTCTGTAACCGCAGATCCCTACGGTATGGTGCTCTTTATGGGTATAACCGTAGTTCTCGGCTTTGCGGTATGCGCGCTCGGCGTACAGAACGGCCTTGAAAGAGTTACCAAGGTTATGATGATCGCGCTTTTAGTCATTATGATCGTGCTTGCGATCAACAGCGCATTATTGCCCGGCGGTGAAGCAGGTCTTGAGTTTTACCTCAAGCCCGATATCGACAAGCTTATGGAGCACGGCATTATCAATGTTATTATCGCCGCTATGAACCAGGCGTTCTTTACACTCAGCATCGGTATCGGCTCTATGGCTATCTTCGGAAGCTATATCGGTCGCGAACGCTCGCTTCTCGGCGAGGCTACAAACGTAGCACTTCTTGACACCTTCGTTGCTCTTTGCTCGGGACTTATCATATTCCCCGCCTGCTTTGCATACGGCGTTGACGTTAACAGCGGCCCGAGCCTTTTGTTCGTAACACTTCCCAATATATTCAACAATCTTCCGCTTGGCGGAGTATGGGGAACGCTTTTCTTCATATTTATGTCCTTCGCGGCTCTTTCGACGGTATTTGCGGTATTTGAAAACATTATCGCGTGTACGACCGACCTGTTTAACATCAGCAGAAAAAAGGCTTGCGTTATAAACTGCATTCTGATGTTTATTCTCTCTCTGCCCTGCGCGCTCGGCTTTAATCTCTTAAGCTTTATAAAGCCGCTTGGAGAGGGCACGAACATCATGGACCTTGAGGACTTTATCGTTTCAAACATTATGCTTCCTATCGGCGCGGTGATCTTCACCGTATTCGCTGTTAACAAGTTCGGCTTCGGCTGGGACAAGTTCACCACCGAGGCAAATGCCGGCAAGGGACTTAAGGTAGCAAAATGGATGAAGTGGTACTACAAGATAGTCCTTCCCATAATAATCCTTACGATATTCGTTTTCGGTCTTATCAATTTCTTTAAGTAATATACAAACACAAGGCGTGCCCCG
>JAFQPF010000115.1 GCA_017411885.1 Clostridia bacterium | reverse complement strand
TAATGGGAAAGTATAACCAATAAACGTATAAATGCAAACAGTCTGAAAGGAAGATCAAAATTATGAACAGACACGAAGCAAGAGAAGCGGCACTCGGACTCGTATTTGAAAAGGCTTTCAAGCCTCTTGAGGAAACCGATAAGCTTTATGAGCTTGCAAAGCTTGAAAGAGAGCTTGAGGAGGACGAATACGTCCGCCGTGTGACAAACGGTGTTTTTGAAAATCTTGAAAGGATAGACTCGCTTATTGAAGCATCGGCAAAGGGCTGGAAGATAAACCGTATGCCCAGGGTGTCGCTCGCGCTTATGCGCATATGCGTATACGAGCTTATCTTTGAAGCGGATATTCCGACAAACGTTTCGCTTAACGAGGCGGTCGAGCTTGCAAAGAAATACGACGGTGACGATGCTCCCGCATTTGTAAACGGCGTGCTTAATAAAATAGCGAAAGAGCTTCCGGAGAAGCTGTAATGGCAAAAAAGAGGATAACGCTCGGCTTTGATACGAGTAATTACACAACCTCGGCGGCGCTCTTCGATATGGATAGCGGAGAGATACTTAAAAACTTAAAGCTTCCTCTTCCGGTAGCAGAGGGTGAGCGCGGACTCAGACAGAGCGATGCGCTTTTCGCACATATAAAAAATCTCCCGGAGATATGCGAAAAGCTTTGCGGCGAATACGATTACGACAGCATCTGCGCGATAGGCTATTCGGCGTATCCGAGGGATAACAAAGGCTCGTATATGCCCTGCTTTTTAGCAGGAAAAAGCGCGGCATACGCGCTTGCGAGTGCGGGCGCGCCGATATATCCCTTTTCGCATCAGGCAGGGCATATAATGGCGGCGGCGTGGCACAGCGGCAGACGTGAGCTTTTGGAAAAGCCGTTTCTGGCGTTTCACGTTTCGGGCGGCACGAGCGAGGTGCTTTACGTAACGCCTCACTCCGACCGACTTGACATAAAGCTTTTAGGTGCGAGTGCTGACATAAACGCAGGTCAGCTTATAGATCGTGTCGGCGTAATGCTCGGACTTAAATTCCCCTGCGGACCTGAGCTTGAAAGGCTTGCGGATATAAAGCCCGGGGAAGAGCGCAAGAGCGTGATAATACAAAAGCCGGTGGTAAACGGCATATCGTGCAATCTTTCGGGCGCGGAAAACAAGGCTTCGCGTGCCTTGAGTGAGGGTGTAGAAAAAAAGGATATCGCGTTTTTCGTACTTGATTTTGTGGCAAAAAACCTCGATGCGCTCACGCTTGAAGCAAAAAAAGAGTGCGGTGAGCTTCCGGTGCTTTATGCCGGCGGAGTGATGAGTAACAAATATATCCGTGAGTATTTATCAAAACGGCACGACGCGGCATTCGCGCCTGCCGAGTATTCGGCAGACAACGCCTGTGGAACTGCGATACTCGCGGCAAGAAAATATGAAACACAGAACGGATAAAAGGAGGGATCGCGGTGGAAATAAATAACGACGAAAAAGTGCTGAGCGTTACCGAAGTCAACGAATACGTAAAAATGCTTCTTGACCGCGCTCCTATGTTGACTTCGCTTTATATAAAGGGCGAGATATCAAACTTCGTCAACCACAGAACCGGGCATTTCTACTTTACGCTCAAGGATGAGGGCGGAACGCTCAGGGCCGTAATGTTCAAGGGCAGTAATTCAAAATTGAAGTTTTTGCCCGAAAACGGAATGAAGGTAATAGTACACGGCAGAATTTCGGGCTTTGTCCGCTCGGGCGATTATCAGCTTTACGCGGACGATATGGAGCCTGACGGAGTGGGAAGCCTTTATATCAGATACGAGCAGCTAAAGCGCAAGCTTGAAGCAGAGGGACTTTTTGACAGGGCAAGAAAACGTCCTCTTCCCAAAATTCCGTCAAGAGTGGGAATAATAACCTCGCCGACAGGTGCGGCGGTAAGGGATATGATAAACGTCACGGGAAGAAGATTTCCCTTTGCACAGATAATTTTGTATCCCTCGCTTGTGCAGGGCGACGGCGCACCCGAGCAGCTTATACGCGCGCTTAAGTATTTTAACGAAAACAGCGTCGCGGACGTAATAATTATCGGCCGCGGAGGCGGATCTATCGAGGATTTGTGGGCGTTTAACGATGAAGCCCTTGCCAGAGAGGTCGCCGCAAGCAGAATCCCGGTGATCTCGGCGGTAGGACACGAAACCGATTTTACCATATGCGATTTCGCGGCGGATATGAGAGCGCCGACACCTTCGGCGGCGGCAGAGCTTGCCGTGCCCGATACGGGTGAGCTTAAGCGTAAGTTTTCAAACGTGGTTTCGCGAATGGAGATGTCGCTTGCGAAAAAGACCGAGCTTGCAAGGCACAGGCTTGAGGCGGCGAAAAACAGTCGTGCGCTGACTTCGCCAAGATATATGCTTGAGGATAAGCGGATGCTCGTGATGAACGCATCCGACAGGCTTGATAATGCCTTCGGTATGCTTTTTGAAAAGAAAAAGCAGGCGTTTGCCCTGCAGACCGCAAGGCTTCAGGCACTAAATCCGATGTCGGTAATATCGCGCGGATATTCGGCGGTATTCCTTGATGACGGTACGCTTGTAAAAAGCGTAAAGCAGGTAAATATAGGCGATGATTTCGCCTTTAGCACGAGCGACGGCGAGGTTAAAGGTAAAGTAACTTCGATAAAGGAGAAAAAATAATGAGCGAGAAAAATTTAAGCTTTGAACAGGCGCTTGCGCGCCTTGAGGAAATAGTGGGGCTTCTTGATAACGGAAGCGCGCCGCTTGATAAATCGCTTGAGCTTTTCGAGGAGGGCGCAGGGCTTGTAAAGCTTTGCTCGTCAATGCTTGATAACGTTGAGCAAAGAGTGAAGATACTTGTATCGGGCGAAAACGGAAGCATTGAACAAAAGGATTTCAAGCCGGTGAACGAATGAGCAATATGAGTATAGAAAATACACTCCGCACTTCGGCAGAGGAATTTGAAAAAGCCTTTGCGGAATATTTTAAGCATAATGATGCCGATATAATGAGAGTGAGCGATGCTATGCGCTACAGCGCGCTTGCGGGCGGAAAAAGAATAAGACCGTTTATCGTAAACGAATTCTGCAAGCTTTTTGGGGGAGATGTAAGTGCATCCATGTCCTTAGCCTGCGCGCTTGAATGCGTGCATACCTATTCGCTTATCCACGATGACCTTCCGTGTATGGATAATGACGATCTCAGGCGCGGAAAGCCGACCTGCCATAAGGTATACGGCGAGGAATTCGCGCTTCTGGCGGGGGACGGACTATTGACCTATGCCTTTGAAATAATCGCCGATGCCAAAGCGTTACCTGACAGCGCAAAGATACGCGCGGTGAAATTGCTCTCAAGCCTTTCGGGTATAGAGGGTATGGTTGGAGGTCAGACGATAGACCTTGAAAGCGAAGGCAAAAGCATTGATATCAACAAGCTTAAAAAGCTGCACGCGCTCAAGACCGGCGCGCTTATAAGATGCGCGGCAAAGCTTGGCGTAATTGCGGCAGGGGCGGATGACAAGGCACTTGAATCGGCGGATAAGTACGGAGAAGCGCTCGGACTTGCCTTTCAGATAACAGACGATATTCTTGACGCGACTGCAGACGAAAGCGAGCTTGGAAAGCCTGTCGGAAGCGATAAGGAAAACGGCAAGGTGACCTTTCTCACGTTTATGAGCATAGAAAAAGCGTATGACGAGGCAAAAAATCACGCAGAGGCGGCAAAGCAGGCACTTTCCGCTTTTTCCGGTTCGCAGACACTTGCAGAGCTTGCCTACTACGTTGTGAAAAGAAAAAAATAGGATCGTAAAGCAAAAACGGCGGTAAAATCAACCTATGAATTATTTTTTGGATTTTCTTGATAATAAAGCCCTGCTTGCCGCGCTGACGGCGTGGTTTACGGCGCAGGTAATAAAAATAATTATAAATCTGATACAGGAAAAGAAGATAGATTTCGCGCTTCTTATGTCCTCGGGCGGTATGCCAAGCTCACATTCGGCAACGGTATGCTCGCTTGCGGTAATGATAATGAGGATATGCTCGGCAGCAAGCATAGAGTTTGCGCTTGCATCGGTATTCGCATTTGTGGTGATGTACGATGCCGCAGGCGTAAGACGCGCGGCAGGTGAGCAGGCAAAGGTGCTTAACAGAATAGTCGAGGACCTTGCCAAGGGTAAGACCGAGTATATGGAGAAGAATCTTAAGGAGCTTATCGGACACACACCGTTTCAGGTAACGGTGGGCGCGGTGCTTGGCATAATAATCGGCGCAACGTTTCCCGTATAAGCAAGAAAGGAGCCCGTGATGAGAATAGATACGTATCTTGCCGAAAACGGTATCGCACCAAGCCGCACGCGGGCAACCGATATGATAAAAAAAGGGCTTGTTAAGGTCGACGGCAGGGTGGTGGCCAAGCCGTCATTTGAGATAGGCGAAGGTCAAAAGGTCAGCGTAGACAGGTCAGAGCACGAGTACGTGAGCCGTGCGGCGCATAAGCTCGCCTTTGCAAAGGAGTGCTTCGGCATAAGCTTTGACGGACTTTGCGCGGCAGATCTCGGAGCATCGACCGGCGGCTTTTGCCAGGTAATGCTTGAGGATAATATTAAAAAGCTGTGGGCGATAGACATCGGCCACGGTCAGCTCCATCCGGATGTGGCAAAAGATAAGCGTGTATGCGTGCTTGAGGGGGTTAATGCGAGGTATATAACCGAAGAGACTCTCGGGCAAAAGGTCGATATCGTAACGAGCGATCTTTCGTTTATATCGCAGACACTCGTTTTTGAAGCGATCTGTAAAATACTTAAGCCGGACGGAATATATATAGGTCTTATTAAGCCGCAATTTGAGGCAGGACGGGAAAATATCGGCAAGGGCGGCATCGTTAAGGATAAAAAAATACACGAGCGCGTCATCGAAAAGGTGATCGGCAGCGCAAACAGCTTCGGGCTTGTATGCACAGGCATTACCGCCTCCCCGATACTCGGCGGTGACGGAAACCGTGAATTTTTAGCCTGCTACGTTAAACGCGAAAAGCCGGGAGATATCCCGACACGTGACAAAATACAGTCGGTCGTAAGAGAGGAGTAAGAGCATTGATAAGTAATATTGCCCTGATACCGAATGAGAATAAGGATAGAGAGCTTGCCTGCGCAAAAAGAGTTGCGCAAAAGATAACCTCTCTTGAAAAAAAGGTCCTTGTACCACTTGAATACGCGCATTATTTTGAAAAAAATGCAAATATAATCCCGCTTGACGAAGCAGAGCTTTATAAAAGCGCGGAGCTTGCTGTCGTGACCGGCGGCGACGGCTCTATAATACATACGGCAAGAATTGCGGCGCTATATAGTATTCCGATACTTGGAATCAATCTCGGCAGACTCGGATATCTTGCCGAGCTTGAGCTTGACGAAACCGATCTGCTTGAGGATATACTTGACGGAAGCTACACGCTTGAAAAGCGGATGATGCTCGATTATAAGATAGTAAAGGCTGACGGCGAAACGAGCACGGCTTTTGCGCTTAACGATATCGTGCTGACCAGCCGCGGAAACACAAACAGAGTGGTAGACGTTGATATTTTTGAGGGGAAATTCGGCACACACGTCGGTGCCTTCAGGGGAGATGGAGTCATAGCCTCAACACCGACAGGCTCAACGGCATATTCACTTGCCGCAGGCGGACCTGTGATAGACCCGATGCTTGAATGTATAAGCATCGTGCCGATATGCACTCATTCGCTTATGGCACGTCCGATGCTTTTTTCGCCCGATACAGAGCTTAAGCTTGTAAATGCGGGGCGCACACAGATAAACGTGTCGGCGGACGGAAGCGATGAATACGGCATTAAGCCGGGCGAATACGTCAGCATTAAAAAAAGCAAGCATACGGCACTTTTCGTAAGAGTCAGAAAAAGCTCGTTTTACGAGGTGCTTCGCAAAAAAATGGCGGAAAATTAAGCAAAAAACTGTAAATCGGGAGTCTTCCCGTGGAAAGGTGCGGTTATTTAATGAAAAACGCAAGACAGGAAAAGATCATTGAGCTGATAAGCGAAAGGGTGATAGAAACCCAAGAGGAGCTTTCCGAGCTTCTTAAGAAAAGCGGCTTTAACGTAACGCAGGCTACAGTATCGCGGGATATCCGCGAGCTTAAGCTTGTAAAAACGGTTACTGCGGATAAAAGAAGCAGATATGACCTTGTCAAGGAAAACAAGGATAAGAAAAGCTCGATCCATAAGGAGCTTCTTGCCGCATCGGTAAACAAGGTCGACTTTGCGCAGAATATAACTGTTGTAAAAACCATCGCAGGTATGGCACAGGGTGCCGCGGCGGCTATCGATTCGATGCATTCGGACACTATAGTCGGATGCGTTGCCGGGGATGATACCATACTTATCGTAATGCGCACCGAGCAGGCGGCAAAGCAGTTAAAGGAAGAGATCGAAAATCTTAAATAAGCCTTTTATATGAAAGGGAAATGACTATGCTATCATTTCTTCACATCGAAAATATAGCGGTAATAAAAAAGCTTGACATAGATTTTTCCGAAGGCTTTACCGCGCTTACGGGCGAGACCGGAGCCGGAAAATCTATAATAATAGACAGTATATGCTTGCTTCTCGGCGCGCGAAGCTCAAGAGAGCTTATACGCACGGGCGAGGATTTTGCAAGGGTAAGCGCGGTGTTCTGCGCGCTTGACACACAAACGGCAAATGCTCTTGCCGCGCTTGATATAATGCCGGACGAGGACGGTACCTTGCAGATAACGCGTACCATATACGCCGACGGCCGTACTCAGGCGAAGATAAATATGCAAACGGTACAGGTTTCGCTTTTAAGAGAAGTGGGAAAGCTTCTTATAAGCATCCAGTCACAGCACGAAAGCCAGACGCTTCTTGATAATAACAGTCATATCGATTATCTTGATGCCTACGCTAAGTCAGGCTTTGAAATAGACACAGCAAAGGATAAATACCAAAGCGTATACCGTGAATATAAGCAGATCGCACATAAGCTCTCGGCTCTTTTGGAAACGGGCAAGGAAAAGGAGCGTATGCGCGAGCTTTTGGAGTATCAGATAAAGGATATAGAGGCACTTTCCTTAAAGCCCGGCGAGGACGAAAGGCTTGAGGAAAGAAGAAGAAAATTACAGAACGCCGAAAAGCTTATAAAGGGTTCGGAGTTTGTCTACCGTGCGCTTGCGCGCAATCCGGGTGGACTTTGCGCGTATGACCTTATCGAAAAGGCATCGGGCGCGCTTATGCTCAGGTGGATGGGCGGTGCGAATCCGGGACTGCTGATGGAAAATTGCCCGGACCCTGTGGGCCGGAGTGCCAACGGACAGCTGCTGCGGCTTTATGAGGAGGCGCTGGGGCAATTTCCTGTCTGTCTGGAACAGCTGCAGGAACACAGAACCTCTGGGAAACCCTTCGGAAAAGAACTGGAAGGGATCTTTGGATAAGAAAGAGAGAAC
>JAFQPF010000114.1 GCA_017411885.1 Clostridia bacterium | reverse complement strand
TCCGAGCTTTTTGAGGGTATAGACAAAAACGCCGTTGATATGGTCGATAACTACGATGCGACACAGCTTGAGCCGCTGCTTTTGCCGGTATCATTTCCGAATATTCTCGTGTCGCCCAACCTCGGTATCGCGGTAGGACTTGCAAGCAACATATGCTCATTCAACTTGGGCGAGGTGTGCGACGGTGCGATCCAGCTTCTCAAAAGCCCGAATACGGGTATCGATAAGATGCTTGATATAATAAAGGCACCCGATTTCGCAGGCGGCGCGTTTCTTGTTTACGACAGAGAGTCGCTTAAGAGCATATACGAAACCGGACGCGGACCAGTTAAGCTCCGCGCACGCTACAGCTATGACAAGTCGGCTAACTGTATTGATATTACACAGATACCTTATTCGACCTCGATCGAGCTTATTATGAATACGATCGCCGAGCTTGTAAAGGCAGGCAAGGCGAAGGAGATAAAGGATTTCAGAGATGAGATCGACCGTAACGGCTTTAAGCTTACCATAGACCTTGCGCGCGGAGTTGATCCGGACAAGCTTATGGCAAAGCTTTTCAAGCTCACCTCTCTTGAGGATAATTTCTCTTGTAACTTCAACGTGCTTATAGACGGCACACCAAAGCAGCTTGGCGTTATTGATATCCTTAAGGAATGGATACGCTTCAGATGCGATTGCGTTAAGCGTCAATTAAGCTTTGAGCTTGACAAAAAGAGAGAAAAGCTTCATCTTCTCTTAGGCCTCGGTCAGATACTTCTTGATATCGATAAGGCGATAAGGATCATCCGTGAAACCGAAAACGATAAGGACGTAGTGCCTAATCTTTGCAAGGGCTTTGACATAGATGAGATCCAGGCTGAATATATTGCGGAAATAAAGCTTCGTCACCTTAATAGGGAATATATTATAAACCGTATCAACGAGATCGAAAGCTTGAGAAGCGAAATAGAATCGCTGAAGGCGATAATCGGAGATGAGCTTAAGCTTCGCTCGTACGTTTCCGATCAGCTCAAGGATATAAAGAAAAAATACGCTATACCGCGTAAGACTCAGCTCATATTCCCTGAGGATATTGAGGAATATAGCGAAGAAGAGGAGATTGACAATTCACCTGTCAGAGTTGTGCTTTCTCGTGAGGGATATTTCAAGAAGATAACCTACCGTTCGCTCCAGGGTAACGATGAGCAGAAGTTTAAGGACGGCGACGAGCAGCTTACCGTATACGATACCGTGAATACCGCAGAGGTTCTTATCTTCTCGGATAAGGGTCAGGTATATAAGACAAAGGCAAGCGATTTTGAGCCTACGAAGGCATCGGCTCTCGGCGATTATATTCCCGCAAAGCTCGGCTTTGATCCCGGTGAGCGCGTAGCCGGAATGGCGGCTATAACAGGCTATGATCCCAAGGACTATATAGCGTTTATCTTTGCAAACGGCAAGGGTGTGCGTATACCGATATCAGCATATGAAACCAAGGCGAACCGCAAAAAGCTTACAGGCGCGTATTCGACCGCTTCGCCGATCGTTGGAATATTCCATATCAAGGCAGGGGAGGATCCCGAAATATTGCTTGTTACAAGCGATAAGAGAGGAATGCTTATCAAATCCTCGCTTATAACCGAAAAATCCACGAGAAGTGCATCGGGCGTAACGCTTGCAACACTCAAAAAAGGGCGCGAACTTGTTGATGCCCGCACCGATTACAAGGCTAAATATCCAAAGGGTGACACGGTGCGCAAGATAAAGCTTCCGGCAACACCGTCGGCTATGTAACTTAAAAATATAAGTTATGTCTGTGTGCAAAAAGGGGCGGTGCCCGGCATCGTCCCCTACAGCGCACGATGCTTTCCATAAATCACGAAATATTCATAAAATTACTATTGCGAAAAAGAAAAAAATCTGCTACAATATAAGCAGATATATAAAAATACCGAAAATTATCACGATCGGAGATCTGTTATGAAAACAAAAATACTGACACTTGCACTCGCCGTAGCAGTTTTGCTCGGTGTCGGTGCTTACATAATAGGCGGTAATAACGACCTTGATCTGACAAATGATCCGCTGATCTCGCTGAGCTATCTTAACGAGGTCTTTTGGCCGCGCGTTGAAGAAGCTATACTTGACGCGGCAGACGGAATTCTCCCCGATGATAATGACGACGGCTTCTTCGACGATCCGTTTGAGGATACGTATGAAGATACGGATGATGAAACAAGCGAAGAGGAGACACAGGCTCCCGATGAGCAGGTATCTCCCGCAAGTGCAGGCTACGAGGTGCTGCACCTTATGCAAGGTGATATAGTTTTAGCCGAAACTCCCTGTGAGCTTATACTCAGATCGGGTACTGCGAAGGCTTATCTTTCGGGTAACGAAAGCGGAATCGCAGACCTTACCTCGGGTATTGATATCAAGGAAGGCGAGGAATTCGCAGCCAATCATCTATTGCTTGTACCCAGAGGCGGCGACGGACGCGGATTTATAGTTACCTCTGCGGAAGCATATATAATGGTGAGAGGAGGCTACGATATTGTCACAGAATAAGCACGGCAAGAACAAAAGTGAGCTTGTCAAAAGAGTGCTTGTGTGGGTGCTTGTTGCACTTATGGTGCTCGGAATGATAATTCCCTCGCTTACGTGGATATTTACCCTTAACGTAAGCGCGGCATACGATACTAATACGGACGATACCATCGTCCGTATCGGTTTATTGTATGGGACAAGCGTAGTGCCTGCCTTTCAGACACGCTCGCCTTACGGCTTTATGGTCTGTACGGTAGACAAGGAAAGCGACGAAGTGACAGAGATATATCCGCTTTCGGGTACAAAGGTGCTTGAATCGGTAGTGGATAAAAACCTTAAGCTCGAGGGCGGAGATTATGTTCCGACCGATTCGGATGCCTGTGATATAGGCGCGTACCACGCTATGCTCGAAACGCCGCTAACACTCGGTGAGGTATATATGGCGATGTATGCGGCGATCGATAACGGATCGAACGCGCCGATGATCGCGTATTATACAAACGGGGCGTATTTTTTGCTCGTGGGCAGCTTTAAGAGTGCTTCCGCCGCGCAGTCTTATATAGATGCGGCAGGCAATATATTCGAGGGCTTTACTACCGTAGGCGGCGATCC
Source organism: Clostridia bacterium (assembly GCA_017411885.1). The sequence continues at coordinate 1,330 of JAFQPF010000114.1, read as the reverse complement.
TGTCGGCTCGATGATAGTGCGTGAGCCGAGCCCGAGTGCGATAAGACTTATAGACTATGAAACGGGTATGACCGTGTTTCTGTATGACGGTCTTGATACCGAGGAGCTTGGAGTTATGGCACGCGATGCCGAGGACGGCACAAGGGCATATCTTCAGACACCTGCAAACAAGCTTTACGACGGCGTGTTCATTTTTTCAAGACACGAGCAGGGAGTTGAGCTTGTAAACCTCATAAGCCTTGAGGACTACATACTCGGAGTGCTTCCGTATGAAATAAGCAACTCATGGCCGCTTGAAACGCAAAAGGCTTTTGCTGTTGCGGTCAGAAGCTATACCGTAAATACCGCGGGAAAGCACACCAAGACCTATGGCTTTGATATGTGTAATACGGTATGCTGTCAGGCATATCACGGAGTCAGAAACGCAAATGACACCGTCAGAGAAGCGGTATCGGCAACACGCGATCAGGTGCTTGTCAGCGATGATGGCGATATAATCACCACCTACTACAGCGCGGTCGCGGGCGGCACAACGGTAAGTGCAAAGCAGGCGTGGGGCGGAAGCGGAGCTCCGTATCTTATAGCACAAGCCACACCCTGGGAGGATTACAGCTCGCATCCCAACGGTACTTGGAAATGGAGCGTTTCGCCTCAGGATCTTGCAAACGTACTCGTAAGCAAGGGCTACACCGATATCAAGGGTCCGATCGCAAGCGTTGATACAGAGTACGCTGAAAATTCAGCTTACGTTTACGCGATCACCTTTACCGACGTAAACGGAAACAAGGTAACCATAAAAAATACCGATACGGTAAGATCGCGTCTTTCGGCGTATCTCAAAAGCGCAAATTTCATAGTCGGCAGATCAAGCGTGATCGTAAACGATCCCGGATTTGGCTCCGACAGCGCGAAAAGACTGTTTTCGCGTCTTGGCAGAGATAATATGATATCCTATATAAACTGGACAGACCCGATAAAGGTTGCTACGTCACGCGGATACGAATACACCTGGGCAGGAGTTGATACTCCCGTTCTTACCTCAAGCGGAGAGGTGTCAAGGGTAGATCGCACGATCGAGATCAAGGCTGATAACAGTGACCATTTCCTGTTCGTGGGACGCGGCTGGGGGCATGGAGTCGGACTTTCGCAGGTCGGTGCGTATTGCCTCGGACTTCAGGGCTTTGATTCTGACTTTATCCTGCAGGCATATTTCGCGAACACGCATCTTGAAAACTACAGTGATATGATAAAAACAGAAGAAACCGTTGCTTGATGCAACGGTTTCTTTTTTTATTGTCCATCGGTTTCACGCCAGCCGTCGATGCCCGAT
>JAFQPF010000113.1 GCA_017411885.1 Clostridia bacterium | reverse complement strand
TTTTGAAATCGATTCCAAAATAGTGCGTCTTGCGCTCGTGTTGTTGATCGTTTTTGCAGGCGCAGGTCTTCTTGCATACATAATTGCGGCACTTGTTATGCCAAACGAGCCTGAAATGTAAGAAAAATCAAAACGAAAGGGGCTGACTGCGTATGCATCAGGCACTTTACAGGAAGTGGCGTCCGCGCGATTTTGATGATGTGTGCGGTCAGGACCACGTTACCTCAATACTTAAAAACGAAATAGAAACAGGCAGGATAAACCACGCGTATCTTTTCTGCGGAAGCCGCGGAACCGGAAAGACCAGCTGTGCGAAGATCTTTGCAAAGGCGGTAAACTGCCTTGATTATAAAAACGGCAAGGTCTGCGGAAAATGCGCGGCGTGCTTAAGCGCAGACGCAGGCACGGCGACCGATATAATCGAAATGGACGCGGCGAGTAATAACGGCGTTTCAAATATAAGAGATATCCGAGACGAGGTAAATTACCTGCCAAGCGAGCTTAAATACCGTGTTTATATAGTGGACGAGGTGCATATGCTTTCGGTGAGTGCCTTCAATGCGCTGTTAAAAACGCTTGAGGAGCCGCCGGCTCACGTGATATTCATTCTTGCGACAACAGAGCTTCAAAAGCTTCCGGCGACGATAATTTCGCGCTGTCAGCGCTTCGATTTCGGGCGTATAAGCTCGTCGGTCATAGCCGACAGACTTGAAACTATAGCAAAGGCGGAGGGCTTTGAGCTTGAAAGGGAAGCGGCGTTTTCGATCGCCTCTATTGCTCAGGGCGGTATGCGTGATGCGATAAGTTTGCTTGAGCTTTGTGCAAACGGCGCGCCTGATGCGCGCGTTGATGAGGAGATCGTCGCAAGCCTTATAGGCACGGGAGACCGTGAAGCCGTGGAAAAAACTGCGATAGCAATAGCAAGGCGCGATTTCGACACTCTTTTTGCCATAACCTCGAAAATATATATGTCATCACGCGATATGTCGGTATTCTGGCAGGCGCTGACCTCTTTTTACAGAGATATGCTCGTGATAAAGGTGTCATCCTCTGCAAAGGAATATCTTGATCTTTCAGACGGAAGATTTAATACCCTTAAGACGATCGCCGACGAATTTTCAAACGAAACACTTGTGTATCACACCAAGATACTTGACGATGCGTATGCATCCATGCAGCGCAACGGAGCAAATAAAAGGCTGGTTGCCGAATGTGCGCTTGTTAAAATGAGCGACGAAAGGCTTTCACCTACCATTGACGCGCTCAGTGCGCGTGTTGCGGCGCTTGAGCGTGCACTTGAATCAGGCGTGCCTGCAAGGGCAAGCACACCGAAGGACGGTTCTGTGGCTGAGCCTGTCAAGGCGGCAGAAGCAAAGCCTGCCGAGGTAAAAAAAAGATCGGCTCATATTTACGAGCCGATGCCCGAACCGCCGGTCATAGGCGCGGTTCCGGGCAAAAAGGATGAGCCGTCAGGTGAAAAAGCAGAAGCGTTTAAGACTGAAGAAAAAAAGATTGCTTCGAATGATCCGCGTGAGGTGCGAAGACTTAAATCGGTGCCCTATTTCCCCGAGGTAGTGAGAAGCTTTGGCGCATTGTATACGCTTGAAAGCGCATTTCTTGAAGAGGCAAGCGCATACGCGCAAGAGGATGGCTCTATACGTATCAGAGTCCAGTCTGATATAGCCGCGATGATGCTTGCGGGAGAGGAGACCTTTAACGCGCTTCTTTCTGCATTTAACTCATATGAGGGCGGAAGACTTGATAAAAGCACGCTTCTTATTGAAACGGTGTCTTCGGCAAAAAAGAACTCGTATATCGAAGAGATTATTGAAGATCAGTAATAAAACAAACGCTACGAAAGGACTTTGAAATTATGAAAGCAAGATTACCCCAGGGTATGGGCGGCGGCCCTCAGAATATGCAGGCAATGCTCAAGCAGGCTCAGAAGATGCAGGAGGATATGGCTAACCTTCAGGCAGAGCTTGAAGAAAAGGAATACGAGGTCAAGGCAGGCGGCGGTGTCGTTACTCTTAAAATGAACGGCAAAAAAGAGGTCACCGCGCTTGAAATATCCCCCGATATCGTAGATCCGGACGATATTGAAACTCTTTCTGACGTAATTATCGCCGCGTTCAACGAAGCGGTAAAGCGTGTTGAAAGCGAAGCGTCCGAAAAAATGGGCGAGATCACAGGAAGCATCGGCGGACTCGGTCTGCCCGGACTCTTTTAATTATGGCAGACGAGTATCTTCCCGCGCTTGAAGCACTCGTGCTTCACTTCAAGCGGTTGCCGGGAATAGGACCGAAAAGTGCGCTCAGAATGGCGTTTGCTCTTCTTGATTTTACACAAGAGGAGGCGCAGGATTTTGCGAGTGCTATAATAAACGCCAAGGAAAGTATCGTGCCGTGTGAAGTCTGCGGTCATATTTGCGAGGGCTCAAGGTGCGATATATGTGATGATGACAGGCGAGACAGATCTGTGATATGTGTCGTTGAGGATTCACGCGCGGTCATGGCGCTTGAAAAGGTACGCGAATATAAGGGGCTTTATCACGTTCTTGGCGGAACGATATCTCCGATGGACGGGATCGGACCTGATGAGCTCAACATAAAAAGCCTGCTTGCAAGGCTTGACGGAGTAGAAGAGGTTATAATCGCCACAAACCCGACGATCGAGGGCGAAACCACGGCTATGTATGTTTCAAAGCTTTTGAAGCCGCTTGGTATAAAAACGACGCGCCTTGCATACGGTGTACCGGTAGGCGGTGACCTTGAATATTCTGACGAGGTTACTCTTTTCAGGGCGATAGAAGGAAGACGCGATATATAAAAAACAGGAGATATACGGCATTGTGCCGGTATCTCCTGTTTTTTACTCACTTGCTTTTCTTGAACGTAGGGTCGTCTGTACGTTCTAAAAGATAGTCGATAGATACGTTGAAATAATCCGCAATGCGGATCAGTGTAGCATAATCCGCTTCACGTGCGCCGGTCTCATATCTGCTTATCGTGTTCTGATTTACATGAAGGTCCAAGGCGAGCTTGAGTTGCGTTATATTACGTTTTTTCCTCAAGTATTCAAGACGCATTTAGCCGGTTGCCTCCTCCTTTTACTCAGCGCTCTGTGGTATCGGTAGGGAGTATTTGTTTCACTTTGCTTGTACTCGCCTACAATCATATTATACCTTTATGGTATAATGAAAAATATCCCGAAATGGTATCGTTACTATTTAAAATGTAATAAACACTTAGGTACGATGCAAAAACAGCAATTATTTTTTTGATTTGTACCGCCCTGCTAAAACAGGTAAAAACGTTGAATAATACTCACTTGTTTTGCAGGCAAACTGACTGTACTTCATTTATGGATAGAAAAACGAAAAAATTAGTGTGTTTCAACTTTTTTTTGTTAATTATTTCGCTGATATGTTATTGACACATCTTTGGCATTTGTGTTATAATATATAAAAATACGCTGGGTTAATCTAACCCGACGGTTCGACATAATTTTTTCGGAAGGATGAGTAGATGGATCGCAGAAAAAACAAAGCGCTTAATATCGCGATAATAATAGTGTCTGTGCTGCTTGCATTAAGCTTGCTCGCGCTTGGCTCGACACTGTTTTACAATTTCGTTCTGCTTGGCGACAAAGCCCCCGAAACGGTGGTCGTGCCGCAAAACTACATAAAAGCTCTTTCCGAGCAAAACGAACCGAGTGAATCTGTAGACGAGCCGGAAACACAAGAGGACACGACTCTTCCCGAATGGGTGGCATCAAGACTCGAGGAAAAAGAGCCTGATACCGGCGCGGACACAGTAAACGAAACAGAGCCGACAGAATCGGTACAAACTACAGATGCTGAGTCGGATGCTTTGATAAGCGAGGCTTTTGATGAAACCGACGCGCAGGAGAGCGAACAGATAACCGAGGATGCAGTTGTGTCCGAGGCGCACGAGCCCGAGATCGAAGAGCAAAAGGATGTCGGACAGTATTCGTATAAAGCTCAGGCGGTGACGACTGCGGCTCCAAGACAAAAGCTTGTAGCCGATAACCGCTCCGGTAACGGCACGGGCACTGCCGCTCAGACTAAAAACACAAACGCTCCCGAAGCGACGGTCGTCAGACTTTCTTACAGGGACCCGAATATAAATCAACGCTTCAAGGTTGAGAATATGTTCCCGGGCGATGAGGAAACAAAATACTATTGCGCGAGAGTGCAGTTTATTGATAAGGCAACGCTTTATTTTGAGGTTAACGTGCGTCCGGGCTACAAAAAGCTCGCTGAGGTTCTGGAAATAAGAGTTTTCCAGATCAACGACGGTAAGCTTTTGTACGAGGGACTGATCGGTGACGTTCCCGAGATCAAGGCGATCGAGCTTGACGGAAACGGAAAAACAACTACCGACGTTTTTTACGCGATAACAGTATCGCTTGATACGAGCGTTGGTAATGAATATATGCAAAAAGAGCTTTTGGCTGATTTCCATTGGTGGTTCGAAGGCGAGTCCGGAGGCGGTGGAGATGATGGCGAAGGTGGCGGCGGCTCCGGAGGCGGAGGCGGCGGTGGAGGCGGCGACGTCCCCGATAACCCCGACTTCCCGGGCCCGATCATTGGCCCTGCCGAAACCGATGACGAGGACGAAACCACCAAGGCGGATGAGACAACTAAGGACAGTGAAAGTGAAAAAGACAGCGATACGGTAAGCGAATCGGATACAGGCGAGACCGAAACAATCGAGGATGACACAAGCCGCGATGATTCGGGCGACGTCACGGATGACACTGATGAAACATCCGATGATGCCGACGATACGGATGCCGATGAAACTACCGCCCGTGATGACGGAGAAGGTGTCGTAGATTCCGATAGCGGGGATGACAGCTCACAGGAAACAAAGGGCGATGGCTCTGACGACTATGTGCCGGACGGACCTCCCGCATCACAGACCGGAGACGAAAATATAGTACGCATAAAGATAGCAACGTATGCGGCGCTGTCGGCGCTTTGGTTGCTGTTACTTCTCTTGTTCTTGAGACTGAAGGATGATGAAGATAAGCAAAAGCAGAGTTAATCCACTTGAGAAAAAGCTTGGCTTTGGAATAGTGATGCTCTTTGTACTGATCGGTTGCTTGTGTATAACGACCGTGGCACTAACGCGTACGGTGCTTTTAGTGAGAGATAACTACTTCAAAACCGGACTTGTGAAGATCAATTTGAACGACGGAGAGCCGGTCATACGGGATGATGAATACATATTCGAGCCCGGTATGACGGTAGTCAAGGAGTTCTTTATTGAAAACCAAAGCACGGACAGCGTGTATTACAGGCTTTACCTTGATAACATAGAGGGTGAGCTTGCAGATATCATCGAGATAACGATTCTTGACGGCTCAAAGAGCTTATACAGCGGACTCGCAAGAGATCTGACCAAGAATCTTTCGCTCGCTGCCGACGATAAGCTTTTGGTAAATGAGCGACGTGAGCTTGAAATATGGTTCTATTATCCTCCGGATGAAGGAAACCGAGGTCAGGCGCAGGCGCTTGAATTTGATTTATGTGCACAGGCGGTGCAGACGAAGAACAACACGGACAAACAGTTTGATTAAAACAGGAGCATTGTAATGACAGTTAAAGATAATTTCCCAGATGTATGCGTATGCTGCGGTAATCCGGTTCCCGAGGGTACTATGGTATGCCCCGAATGTGAAAAGAAAAAATTGGAGCCGTGGCAGAAGCCTAAGGATGAAAAGCAAATGAATGCGCTCAGCGAAGGGCTTGGACGTATGGCAAAGGTTGACTTTAAGAGAGTTTTTTCAAAGCAGACCAAAAACAAAGGTGAAAAATCCGATAAAACAGGAGACAAGTGATGAAAAAAACGCTTAACATTATCAAGAATATCTTCGTGTGGCTTGTAATGCTCGTTGCCGTTTTTATGATGGTATTCACGATCATTTCGGTAAACACGTTCAACCGCGACGACCGTAACCTTTTCGGGCTCAGAGTTTACATAGTATTGTCAGACTCGATGAGCGCGACCGACTTCTCGGCAGGCGATCTCGTATTTGTAACCGAAACCGATCCTTCGAATCTCAAGGAGGGCGACATAATCGCCTTTACCTCGCAGAATGATGAAAACTACGGCGAAACGGTAACGCATAAAATACGTTCACTTACCGTAACCGAGGACGGCGAACCCGGTTTTATTACCTACGGTACAACCACCGATACTGATGATGAAGCGATAGTAACTTATCCTTACGTGCTTGGTAAGTATAATTTCAGCGTTCCCAAGCTCGGCTCGTTCTTCCAGTTCCTTAAGACGACACCCGGATACATTATGTGTATACTCGTGCCTTTCCTTATCCTCATCATTTTCCAGGGCGTAAACTGCGTGAAGATATTCAAGGTTTATAAGTCCGAGCAGATGAGCGAGATCAAGGCTGAAAGAGAAAAGCTTGAAGCTGAGCGTCTTGAAAGCCAGAAGATGATGGCAGAGCTT
>JAFQPF010000112.1 GCA_017411885.1 Clostridia bacterium | reverse complement strand
GAGCTTATGGTACAGCTTATGCCGGGAAGATATCACGATATTGAGATAATGCTTGACTATAAATCCGGACGTACTGTTAAGCTTGGAGATATAACTCCCGAGTGGTGGATAAAATAAAGGAGAAGCTATGAGGACGAAGCTGTTCTTAAACGCAATTATAAAGACAGCACTTGGAATTATACTTGTCGGACTTTTGCTGTTTTTGCCTGCAGGCACGCTTGAATATAAAGGCGCGTGGCTTTTTATAATTCTCACACTCGTACCGATGCTTTTGATCGGGGCAATAATGCTCTATAAGTCACCGGAGCTGCTTGAAAAGCGGATAAATTCAAGGGAAAAGCTCGGTGAGCAGAGGCTTGCGGTGGCATTTGCCGCAGTGCTGTTTATTGCCGGCTTTGTTATTGCGGGGCTTGATTTCCGCTTTGCCTTGTCAAGGATGCCCGATGTCGTAAGCGTATGCGCTTGCGTGACCTATCTTATAGGCTACGCGCTTTATTCCGAGGTCCTGCGCGAAAACAGGTATGTCTCGCGCACGGTTGAGATCCAAAACGGTCAGCACGTTGTGGATACAGGCTTATACGGTATCATCCGTCATCCTATGTACTTTGCGAGCGTGTTGATGTTTTTGTCAGTACCGTTTATTCTCGGCTCATATTATTCGCTTATAGCTTTTATATTTTATCCGTTTATCCTCACCCTGCGCATAAAAAGCGAGGAAAGGCTTCTTGAAGAAAAGCTTGACGGATACCGTGAATACAAAGAAACGGTAAAATACCGCTTGCTTCCGTTTATATGGTAAATTAAAACCGACAGAGAAAGCTCTGTCGGTTTTGTATGTATCAGTCTGCCTTGCGTGATTTTGGGATAAACGACACCGCAACACCTGCAAGCACGATGAAAAACCACACGAGTATAAGGTTTTTCCATCCGATAGTGCTTACCGAATTAGCAAACAGGGTAGAGGATGCCGCAGCTGCCATATAGCTTACAAAATCAAGAAATCCGGTAGCGCTCGAAACCATACCGGTATCCCTGAGTCCGGGGCAGTATACGCTCCAGAGTATCGACGCGGCGCAGTTTGAAAATAATATTGCAAGGATCATAAAGCCGATGTTTATAACCGGTTGTTTTACAAGATATGCGCCTGCAAAGGAGATCGATGATATGATAAAGGATATAAAGATCGCCGGGATCATTTTCCTGCCGATTCTTTCGTACATAAATATTGCAATAAATGCCGAGGCGGAAATGATAAGCGTTGACACGGTAAACAAGAGCGCCGAGGCTTCGGGGGAAAAGCCTAAATATTGTGAAAGATAGGTAGGAAGCCAGAAAACGACGGTGGTTCTTATAATACCCGTGATTATCGAAATGAGGGTGAACCTGATTATTCTGTTTTTTATAAGCAGATTTATGCTTCCGCCCGAATCCTTTTGCCTTTGAAATTTACCGTAGGTTACGATCTTGGTTTTTTCAAATACCGTAAACAGGACAAAACAGCATATACCCATTACCCAAAGCGAGATGCTGCTTAAATCAAAAACTCTTTGCCAGACTAAAAGAGAGGCGACGACTCCTGCCAAGGGTGAACCGAGAAGTGAAGCGAATGTGTATCCGAGACTGCATCTGACCGCGTGTATCGGGGTGGTGTTTTCGCTTACGACCTTTGTCATCGGCGCGTATATCATGGCAAGGAAGAAGCCTGTCATACCGTAGACAAGCTTGGCGGTAAGCTCACTGTTGATTATATAGGGGAACAGGAAGTTGCAAATGCCCGCGAGTATAAGCCCGAAGCTTATCATATATTTAGCCTTGATCTTGTCTCCGATAACGCCGTTTATAAGCTGACCTACCGCGTAAAAGATAAAATAGAGCGATGAAACCACGCCTATGTATTCGTTTGTAAACGCACCCGAGTCTATCATCTGCGGCGAAACAGAGCTTAAAACGTTTCGCGCGAAATATACACCGAGATATGAAACCGAGCAGGTAGTGCCCAAAAAGATGGCGTTTCTGACATCCTTATTCTTAAACAGAGCCATAATATAACCTTTCTTGAGTACCGGATTATCCTTGTAGATTATAATACAATAAAATGGTAAAGTCAAGAGCTTTTTAAGTTTGTGTTTTAAATATTGCATATGAAATATCCGTGACGCTTTATACGCCACGGATATTGTCTTACAGTATATTTTTTATTTCATCAAGTGAATTTACCGTATAATCTGCGCAAAGATCTCCCGGAAGCTCTGCTTTTGCGTGGTTGTAAAAACAGGTCTTTATGCCGTAATCATGCGCGCCGATTATGTCTGCGCTTATCGAATCGCCTATCATAATAAGCTCATCGGTGCCAACTCCCAGCGTTTCGATACATTTGTCAAAAAATGCAGGCGAGGGCTTTGGCGCGCCTATCTGCTCGGAAATGAAAAGATGCTTCATATATTTAAGCATATCCGCGCGGGTGAGTCTTGATACCTGCTGTTCGTAAGCGGCGTTGCTTGCAACGCACAGCGTGTATTTAGGGTAAAGATATTCAAGAAGCCCGATCGCACCATCGACCGGAATAGCAGCAGAGTGGAGGTTTTTTACAAACTGCGCTTCAAAGACTTCGCCGTCAAAATCAACGCCGATCCTTTTGAAGATAGTGTTCCAGCGGATCTTGTAAAGTCCCTCTCTCGTGAGCTTGCCCTTTTCAATATCGTGCCATAAGCCGGTATTGATTTCGTGAAAAATTTCAAAAATATTTTCGGGCAGAGCTATACCGAATTTGTCTGATGCAAGATGCATTGATTCTTTTGCGCACAGATTAAAATCAAGTAAGGTGTTGTCTACGTCAAGTAAAACGGTAGTGATCATAATTATACCATTTTAGCGGTAACTCTGTCTACCCATGCGTAAGCTGCTTGTTTTTCCTCGGGCTTAACACCCTTCAAGAAGGGAAGTCCGCCCTTTATGAAAAGAACCTCATCAATAACGTTTGCACCTGCGTCTGCCGTGATCTTTTTTATAGCCTCAGCACCTTCAGCAGGTCCGTCGATGATAAACGCCACGTTGTTTGCACGCTCGCTTGTAAGCTCCTTGCAGAAGCGTTCAAGGGCGGTGTCTATTGTCTTGGATACGCTTGCCGCGATGATAACGAGTCTTTCCTTGTTGCAGGAATAAGCCGGCGGTATCTTATCGTAGCTGTTTGCTACGTCGCTTGCGTACTTGATAACAAGGTCGGAAGCAAGTGTGTGAAGCTTTCCCTTGGATGAATAAACAAGTGCTCTGAGTTTCATAAAGATCTCCAATCTGCCGCTTTGGCGGCGGTAAAATAATTATTTCATTGTTACAAGGGCTTTTGTGCCCTGCATTAACGTATTCAGAAAAATATCGGCTTCGTCCACCGTATTATCGGCGCAAAGACTGATGCGCAGAGTCGAATCCGCCTCGCGCTCGGTAAGTCCGAAGCTTAAAAGCGTGCTTGAGATATGCCCTGAATTTGATGAGCAGGCAGAGCCGCTTGAAACATAGATCCCGTTACCCGAAAGGAAGTGGAGCATAGTTTCGCTTTTGATATCCGGGAGCCTTAGGCTTACGATATGCGGCGCACGCTCACCTTCGGGGAGGTTGAGCGTAATTCCGGCAAAAGCGGGATTGTTTTCTATGCGCTCGCAGATATAGTCGCGCACGGCTTTCATTTTGTTTATGTTTTCTTCAAGTGCCTTAGCCTGTGCGCTTACAGCCGCGCCGAAGCCTGCGATGCCGATCGTGTTTTCTGTACCCGACCGCCAGCCCTTTTCCTGGCCTCCGCCGTATATTATCGGCACGAGCTTGCGCGCCTTGAATATCGCGGGATCAACGTAGAGCGCGCCCACGCCCTTGGGGCCGTGGATCTTATGCGCGGACAGAGTTATAAGATCTGCACCGAGAGAAGCCGGTGTGAATTTAAGCTTCATAAAGCCCTGTACGGCATCGGTATGAACGACAGTGTCGGGATTTATGCTCTTGACTATGCGGAATATGCGCTTTATATCGTTTACCGCGCCCGTTTCGTTGTTGACAAGCATTATGCTGACAAGTGCCGTGTTTTTGTCGACTTCATTTGCAAGCGCGTCGTAATCAAGCATGCCGCCTTTTGTGGAAATACGTGCTACCGTATATCCCTCGCGCTCAAGCTTATTCGCGGGCTCAAGCACTGCAGGATGCTCGCTGTCGGATATGATTATTTTCTTGCCGGGGGTAAATTTTTTCGAATAACATACGCCGAGTATGGCGAGGTTGTCCGCCTCGGTACCCGATGCGGTAAAGATAAGTCTCGTGTCCCCGATAGTCGAAAGCCCCTTGACACCGAGAGATGATAAGATCTCATTGCGTGCCTGTGTGACAAGCCCCTGTGCGCTTACGCCGAGCCCGTGCATAGAGGAGGGGTTAGCCCATATGCTGTCTATTACCTCTTTCATGCGCTCTGCCGAGGCAGAGCATACTTCGGTGGTTGCGCTGTTATCAAAATATATACTTTCCATTATTCAAATACGATATTATCCGCCATATAAATGACGTCTTCAATATGCTCGTCGTACTTATCCGGAAGCGCGGTGTAGGTGAAGACGTATACCTCAGGCTGAGAGGTGAACATCTGTGCGTTGGTAAGATAACAAACTATCTGCATATATTTGTAGGTCGTGCCGGCAACGCTTGCCGTGTAGATGTATTTTTTAGCAGCCTTGCCGCCAAGAGTGGTATCCGTGCCGTTTTCCTCGTATGTGATCTCACCGAGTACGGTCTTGAATTCCTCTTCAAACGAGGTCCAGTATTCTTCTGCCGAGCGAGCATCCCCTGCATCAAAGCCCATCATGGAAACGTTTGAGTTGTCAATCAAGCTTACCATAGCAGAGGTCATACCGTTCTGTTCGCCTGTCACCCAGCCTTCGGGCTTATAAAAGTGGTAGCCGATGTTTTCAGCGGAAATTTCCACGCATCCCTCGGGCACACCGGGCTCGGTGCCGGCGCACGAGGTTACGGATAACACAAGGATTATTGCAAGTATTAAAGACAAGATCTTCTTTGATATCATTTTATTTCTCCCGGAAAATATAGTTAATCTTATTATACCTTCAAAAAGTCTCCGTGTCAACGGCGTAATTGTTAATTTGTTTCATTTTTAACCTTATTGCTATTGATTTTTGAAATAAACTATTGTATAATCGGCATAGAAAGATAATAAGGAGAAAATTATGGCATATTTTTATCTTTTTCTAATAGTGGTTTTTGTGACCGCGCAGAATATTTTATCAAAGAAATATAACTCGGCAAGTCATATAAACGTGTTTTTATATAATGCGGTGACCTCGTTTTCCTCGATGCTGTTTTTCCTTGTCGCGGCAGGCGGAAGATTTGAACTTTCAAGCGCGTATCTGCCCTATTCGCTCGCCTTTGGCACAGCGTGCTTCTGCGCGCTGGCAGGTCTTGTGCTTGCGCTGAAAAACGGCTCGCTTTCGCTGACCTCGCTGATAACTTCCTATTCGCTTATACTTCCAACGCTCCACGGAATGATATTCTTAAATGAACGTGTCGGCTATTTAAGTTTGATAGGCATTGCTTTTTTACTCGTATCGCTTGTCCTGATAAATTTCAAAAGGGGGACGACGCGAAATTCAGCCTTGCCTGGATCGTTTATCTGATAATCGCCTTTGTGGGCAACGGTATGTGCTCGGTAATACAGAAAATCGAGCAGGTCGCGCTTGACGGCGCGTATAAAAGCGAGTTTATGATAGTCGCGCTTTTTATCTCGGGTACAGCTTCGCTTATAATTGGTCTTATTGCCGGAAAACAGCGCTTGCGCGAGCTTTTACATACCCTCCCCACAGGAATACCGAGGGGACTTGCAAACGGGGCTGTAAACTTTCTTGTAATGATAGTTACGGGAATGCTCGCAAGCTCGATAGTTTTTCCGACCATATCGGCAGGCGGGATCGTGCTTACATTTATAATCGCGGTATGCGTATACAGGGAAAGACTTTCGCGTTCACAGCTTGCGGGATATATTCTCGGTACGGTAAGTGTTATTTTACTTAACTTATAAGGAGTGCTTATGTATAAGATATACGTTCCCACGATAGTAACCAACGGACATTTCAATAAAGAAAAAACGCTTGCAGAGCTAAAGCGTGTAAAGGCTGATAACGTGGTGCTTTCGCTTGAAAGAAGAATAGGCCATAGCTTCAGCACACCAAAGGAGCTTGAGCTGCTCGCAGAGCTTATAAAATATTTTGATGAAAACGGTGTAGAATCCTCTGTCTGGCTTGGCGAAACCTTTGGCCACAGCGGCGGACCGGCAGGCAAGGACTCACCGTATACGAATATCCGCACTCTTGACGGTGAGGACATAGAGGCATTTTGCCCTATGGACGAGAGCTTCACACGCGATTTCTGCGATTGGGTAGTCAAGGTTGCAAGGTGCGGGGCAAGGCTGATTCTGCTTGACGATGATTTCAGACTCGGCTTCCGCGGCAACGGCGTGATCGGATGCTTTTGTAAGCACCATATGGCCGCGCTTGAGCGTGAGCTTGGCGAAAGCATAACGCTTGAAGCGGCGGTAGAAAAGTGCCTTTACGGAAAGCCCGGCAGATACCGCGATGCCTGGATGCGCGTGCAGGGAAGATCTATGATAGCTTTTTCACGCGCTTTAAGAAAAGCACTTGATACGGTCAACCCTGAGGCAAGAATGGGCTTTTGCACTAATCCCAACTTTGATTTTCTCGATTGCGATATGCTTGATATTGCCAAAGCGCTTGCAGGCGACACTCGCCCGATAATCAGACTTTTCGGAGCTCCGTATTGGACGGCAAACGCGCCTAAGGAGTATCCGCTTGGAGCGTTTATCGAGTTTTCCCGTACACAGGCAAGCTGGTTTAAGAATAAAGATATCGAGCTTATCTCGGAGGGTGACGTTTTCCCGAGGCCGAGATTTTCCTGCTCATCCGCAAGGCTTGAATGTATGGATACGATACTTCGTGCTGACATCTCTAACGACGGTATGCTCAAATATATGCTCGATTATATGTCGGATGCGGATTATGAAACCGGTTACGTAGATGCTTCGGTCGCAAACCGTGGAGTATATGCCGATATAGACAGACTCTTTTCGGGTAAAAAGGCGGTAGGCGTGCGTCCGTATAACGTGATGAAAAGCTTTGCCGGAAGGAATATAACAAGCAGACGTGTGCTTGAAGCGGCGGAGTTTTCAACGAGATACCCCTCGCTTTACTTTGCGACAGGACTTAATCTGCCGATATCCTATGAGCCTGACGGGGTAAATATACTCTTTGGCGAAAACGCGAGATTTGTAAGCCGTGACGAGCTTAAAAACGGAAGCGTTATCGATATCGCCGCCGCAAGACATCTTGCAGAGCGCGGTATTGACGTTGGAATAAAGAGCTTTGACGGTGCGCTCGGCGGAGTTATTTCCGAATATTTTACCGATGAGGGTATCTACACAAGGCTTGAAGCAGGCGTGTACTGCGAAAACGCCAAAATAGCCGACAGCGCAATCATACGTTCAGAGCTTGTTGTTGACGGCAAGCATTTCCCGCTTTCGTATACCTATGAAAACGCACAGGGTGAAAGATTTTTGGTAAACCTGTTTGATGCGCAGGACGCGATGATAAAATTCGGATGGTTTTTGTCATATGCACGCTCACGAATGGTTTCGAATGTGTTGCCCTGGCTTGGCAAAAATCATAAGGACGTGCACGTGATTGGCAATTATCCGTACATATACCTGCTTGCCAAGGAGGATGAGCGCGAGCTTTCGATAGGTGTATGGAATCTGTTTGAAGATCCGGCAAAGAGTGTGCGCCTGAGTGTGCCGTATGAAATAAAGGACATAGAATTTATAGGTTGCATGGGAAGATATGACGGTAATATCATCACGCTTGAAAATGATATACGCGCATTTGGTCAGGCACTTGTAAGGATAGTCAAGTAAAAATATGAAGGTGAGAGCTTTATGTGGGAGGATCTGATATTACTTAACCGTATGGATGATCTGCCGTTTTCGGTAGAGCTTGCGGGAATTTCCTACTGCGACGGGAGCTACAGATGTATGCGTCATAACTCTGAGATATGTGTTATCGAATATATCGTAAGCGGAAGCGGTAAGGTCACCTGCGAGGGCAAGACCTTTTATCCAAAGGTAGGCGACGTGTATCTGCTCCCGGTAGGAAGCGAGCACAGCTACAGCTCAAGCGCCGATGATCCGTGGGTAAAGATCTTTATGAACATATACGGCAAGCTTACGGGTAAGCTCTTGTCCTCTTATGGACTTGGTGAAACGTATTACTTTGAAAACGCTCCT
>JAFQPF010000111.1 GCA_017411885.1 Clostridia bacterium | reverse complement strand
CGATCGCCGCTATGCATATAGCCGCCTCGGGCGCACGGATAAATCCGGCAAGCTTATCTGCACCTATCACCATTATAAGCGTACCGGCAAGTCCTATCGCAAAAAAGAGCAACAGTACTGTGCGAAGCACGATCTTTATCTGCTTTGAATTGGCGCGTGCCCTGTATTCGCTGACCATCATCGAAACTGCAACAGAAAGTCCTGCGGTCGTGAGCATATAAAACCACGCGTATATGGTATACGCGGAGTTGAAATATCCCATACCCGTTTCGCCGATTAAATTGGTCAGGGGTATCTTGAACAAAAGTCCTACGGCTTTTATTACTATATTCGAAAATGTCAAAAGCAACATTCCCGAGAAAAATCTCTTCTGAGTGGACATACTGCCTCCAAAGCAAATTTTACAAGTGTTTTCTTACATTATAGTTATATGAATTCTCTGAACAGGGATTTTGCAGGCAACAGGCCTGCATCTATCTCATCCACCAAGCCTACAAGCTCTTTAAGCTCATTTGCGCGATTTTCGTGAACACTGCCCTTTTCCACACTCTCAAGCAATGCAAGCAGAGGCTTTTTAAGCGCACCAAGCTCATAGCCTAAAAGTGAATCAAGCTTATAATCGCACAAGTCCTTATACGGAAAGATCGATCTGTCCTCGTTTGCGCAAACGCTTTCCCATAATGTAAGGGTAAATTCAGGCGTTGCGCCGCGTTTTTTACAGTCGCGGACAAGCCTGCGCATCAGCCTTACAGTACGCGCGTCAACCGTGTGTCCGTCAAAGCTTATATCCTGCGCAACACTAATATATATGCTGACGGTATCTCTTTTATCAAAAAGACCACTCACATCCGGATACACCGCCTGTATACCCTCAAATATTGTCACACTCCCGGGCATTGGGGTATATCTGTTAAAGTGAGTTCTGTGACCTGAGGCAAAATCAAAATGCGGTATCTCCACGCTTTTTCCGTCCTCGATCCCGTCTACGACAGACTTTAATAGCTCAAGGTCTATCGTTTCTATCGAGTCATAGTCAAGCTTTTCCTTACTGTCAAGAAAATCCCGCTCGTAAAAGAAATCGTCTATTGATACTACCTTTACTCTGTGGCCTGCCGCTTCGAGCGCGTCAACTATAATGTGCGCGGCTGTGGTCTTTCCCGAACAGGTCGGACCGCTTAAGGTTATAAACTTAAGCTGTTTATTCTGTGCAAGCAAGCTTACGCATTTTGACATTTCGCCTTCAAAGCGGGCTTCGCATTTATCAACGTATATTTTCTTTTCTTCTTCGCTTTCAAAGCGTGTTTTAATAAGCAAATATATCTCCTCCAAACGCATATGCTTCGTGAGGACAAGTCTATTTACCGAAAAAGAATCTGTCTATCGCGTCATTGTATCGCTCTTCGTTTTCAGATTCATCCTCACGCATATATTCATACGGATATTTCGGCTCAAATATTCTTTCAAGCTTCTTTTCTCCGTTTTCATCAAATCTCACAAGCTTTGCAACGGCACCGGCGCCGACTGCAAAGATAGTATGATTTTCTTCCATAATAAGGACGTTGTATATACCCGCGTGACCGTCAAGCGTAAAGCTTACGTTTTCAAGATTACCCACGGCATTCTTCTGCCTGTACATATAATACGGCTTATATCCGGAATTCTTCATCTTAAGCTGTGAGTAGTCAACGCTCTTTACCGTATCGTTTATGCTTCTTTTGAAAATATCCGGTTCGTCAAGCTTGATCTGCGCGCTCTTCTTTACGCAGAAGGTATGCACCGTAATATTTTCGGGTGCGCAGGCGATAACCGCGTCAACCGATTTTGCAAAGCTCGGATAGCTTTCGCCCGGAAGTCCTGCAATAAGATCGCAGTTGATCGTTTTGATTCCAACCTTACGGGCAATTTCAAAGGCGTTATAAAAATCCTCGGCTGTGTGCTTTCTTCCGATGCTTTCAAGTATATTATTGTTTAAGGTCTGCGGATTGATACTTATTCTCGTAACTCCGTGAGCCTTGGCTATTCTGAGCTTTTCTTCGTCAACTGTATCAGGTCTTCCTGCCTCAAGGGTGAATTCGGCAAGCCTCTTAGTGTTGAAGGTAGAGCTTATGCAGGAAAGCAGCTTTTCAAGCTCAGCGGCTGTTAAAACCGTTGGTGTGCCGCCGCCTATGTATATGGTAAGAAGCTTTTTCTTTGCGCGCTTCATCTGCTCTGCCGCGCGTTTTATATCTCTGCAAAGCCTGTCGATATATTCGGGTATCATCGAAAGAAGTCTGTTTGTGGAATAGGAAACAAAGCTGCAGTACGCGCATCTTGACGGGCAAAACGGGATGGATATATACAGACTGCAGGTATCCTCCCTTATTCCCTCAAGGATAGCCCTTTCGTTCTGTGCAACGTCAATACACAGAGTTGCCTTTTTGGGATTGACAAGATAGTCACGGCGAAGCTGTCGTCTGACCGAAAGTGCGGTTCTGCCGTCATTTAACATTTCAAGGGCGAGCTTCGCCGGACGTATACCTACAAGCATACCCCACGCAGGCGCCGTTCCCACAAGCTTTTCTCCGGCATAATACATTGCCGTTCCGAGCGCAAGCTTAGCCGTCTTTTCCTCGCTTACCCCGTTTTTGATCTCAAGCTCCGCGATATGTGTTTCACTCTTGCTTCCAAACGCAAGCGTTACCTTGGCACTTACAATATCGCCCTCTCTTGTTACAGAATAATCGAGCATCGGCTCGCCTTCTCTTATTTCTTCTTCCTTTACAGAAAATTTTTCGCCCGGGAAAAAGAGCATACACAGAGATTGAACATAATATCTGTTTACCCTGATTTTTCCGTTATCATTGATCTTCATATACGTCAGCCTTTTCTTACTTACCTGCGGCAAGCTTTATTTTTTAAGGACCTCACTATCCGCGAATATGGTCACGGGACCGTCGTTTACTATGTTTACCCGCATATCTGCGCCGAATTCTCCCGATTCTACGCGGCGCACCTGGGCTTTTGCTCTTTCTTTGAAGTATTCGTACAATCTGTTTGCGATCTCTGGCGACGCGCCGGCAAAATAATCGGGGCGGTTGCCGTGCTTATAATTGGCGTTAAGCGTAAAGTTCGAAACGACGAGCATTTCACCGTCTACGTCCTTGAGCGAAAGATTCATTTTCCCGTTTTCATCCGAAAAGATACGCATCTTGACTACCTTGTCGCACAAAAGCTCTGCGTCCTTCTCTTCATCACCCTGCGCAACGCCAAGCAATATCATAAGCCCTTTGCCGATCTCGCCCAAGAGCTTACCCTCGCAACAAACGCTTGCAGACTCTACTCTTTGAATAACTGCTTTCATTTTTTACTCCGAAAAATTAAGTTTATGCTCCAAATCCGCGCCTTACGTCATCAACTCCGGACACCGACTTAAGCCTTGACACGATCGAATTTACGTGATCTATGCTTCGGCAGGCGAGATTCAGGTTGATTATAACGTCGCTTGTTCCCTTGGTCTGATAATTTATCGAAAGAAGCGAAACCTTCATTTCGGCAAGCGCGGACGATACATCCGCAAGCAAAGACAGGCTCTGGTGTGCGTATACCTGAACGAATGCATCGTAGGTATCGCTTGCAAGCGTTTCGTTTATATCCCAATGAGCCTCTACAAAACGTTCCTTATTGTTATCCTGTTCAAGCGCGCCCGAAATATTGGGGCAATCGGCCTTGTGTATCGATATGCCGTAGCCCTTGGTGATAAAGCCGATGACCTTATCTCCCGGCAGAGGATTACAGCATTTTGCGAATTTAACAAGGCATCCGCTCTGACCGTCAACGATTATGCCTCCGCCCGATTTATGACGCTTTGTAGGTGCGTTTACCGCAATGGTCTCGGGTGTTGTAACAGGAGCAGGTGCTACCTGTACCGGCAATACCACACGGTCAAACTCATCCTTGAGTCTGCCCGAGATCTTGGAAACCGAAAGTCCGCCGTAGCCTATTGTATTGAGTAAATCCTCTTCGGTTTTTATTCCGATACGGTGCGCTACGTTTGTAAGCACCTCGGATCTTTGAGAGTCGTTGTAAGGACGGCCGTATTTTTTGAATTCACGGTCGATCTCACTTCTTCCGACAATGATATTTTCAGGTCGCTTTTCCTTCTTGAACCATTGTCTTATCTTGTTTCTCGCTTCACTGGTCTTTACTAACTTAAGCCAGTCACGGCTCGGTCCCTTGGAAGCCGAGCTTGTAAGGATCTCAACTATCTCACCGTTTTTCGGTATACTGTCTATCGGTGCGATCGCGCCGTTTATCTTTGCGCCGATCATCTTGTTACCTACCGCCGAGTGTATCGCGTAAGCAAAGTCGATAAGATTTG
>JAFQPF010000110.1 GCA_017411885.1 Clostridia bacterium | reverse complement strand
TCCCTCCGAGAGGGAGGTGGATTTGCCGAAGGCAAAGACGGAAGGAGACTGCGAACAATAAGTTTCGCTTGATAAAATCCAAAGTCACGAACTCTCCCTCAGTCACTACGTGACAGCTCCCTCCCAGAGGGAGCCTATACGACAACCGTATCCGACCCTTGTGGTCGGTGCTTATCTTCAACCTTAGCCCAAGGGAAAGGGGTTATCCAAGGGGAAAACCTTTTCGGTTTTCCCCTTGGACGGTTCTTTCGTCTATTTCTGTCCGTACAGAAATAGACTCCCCGAAGGGTAACAAGCGACTTTCACCGGTCAAAACCGTCCACCCACTTGAAATTTTCACAAACTGTTGCTATAATATATAAATAGGATAATTTACACAGGAGGAACAAGAGTGAAAAAGGCATCGTTAATAATATTTTTAGTCGCAGTGCTTTCGGCTGTATTATCAATATACACCTGTGCGCAAACACTTGCAATAACCGACTTTGACTCAAGTTCCGCCTTTGAGCTTGAGTTTATACCGGGCAACGCTGTAAGCGAGCTTAGCATCACAAACGACATTACCGATCTTTCAAGCCACGGCAAGATCCTTGCCGTTCAGACCGAAAACACAGATTCATCGGTAGTGCGCACGCTGAATATATCCGCAAAGAAAAAGCCGCTTGACCTGTCGGCATATAAGGCGCTATGCTTTTCGGTATTCATAGAGCCTTTAGACCAGGCAAACTCATCCTGCTTCGTGCGCACGATGCTCACCGGCACAAACGGAAACATCTTCGAAAGCATATCAAGCATCGAATCCGGCAGATGGGTAGATATTTCAATAGATATTTCCTCATTTATGGGCAGGGGAGAGATCTCGGATATAGAGCTTGGGATCATCCCCGACCATATCGCTTCGGGCATATGGAACGGAAGCTTCGCGCTTGACGATCTTTATGCAAGCGAGCCTGTAAATCACACGCTCGCGAGCCGTTTCTGCTTTGAAAGCTTCAACTCTATCGGCATAAACGCAAGCCTTTCGCCCGACAACACGAGCCTCACGCTTGATTTTGACAAAAACGCAGAGGAAAGCTACATCGAATTTCCGATAGCGCTTGTTCCATATTCATTTTCAAACGCGATAAGAATAAATCTCGAAAACGATTCCGATGCCGAAAGTATGACGTTGGTATTATTAAAGGAAGAAAACGTCGCGCCTGTACGCATTACAAAGCAGATCAAATCGCACGCAGACCCGAGCATATACGAGATCGGCATAAACAATCCGCTTTCGATAAAGGCTCTTCGCATTGAGTTTCCGCAATCTGAAGGCTTTGCTACAATCAGAGCTATCGAATTCACAAGCACATACAACAGCGCACCGTATATAACCTACGGAAGCATTACCGGCTGCTCGGTGAGCGATGACAACAGCCTGATAAGCATATCCGGCGAGCTTGGACGCGAATACGTTACCGAGTTTTCGGGCGCAGAGCTTTGCCTTTACAGTCTTGATCTTGGCGAAGATCCGCGAAAATTTGACTATGCGGGCACAGAGCCGCTTGCGCGTCACGGAATTTCAACAAAATTCCGCTTTTCGGTGAACACCGCGCCAAACGAGGATTTCAGACTCAAAAAATACGTCGTTATGATATCGACCTCGCCTATGGTATTCGTCGACACACCCACATATGTAAGCGACCGTACACAGCACGGCTCAAGCATTGATTTCAAGGCAGGAGTTGAGCTTGAAAGCGCATATCAGACTGTCGAAAGTCTTTCCGGCGCAACTGTCGTAGGCATAGATCTTGAAAAGTTCATCTGTCACGAGCGAAGCGGATATATGCACACCTTAAACGGCAAGCAGTACTATTTCACAAAGGACCTGGTAGACAGGCTCGACCGCGAGCTTGGCACATATGCCGCAACAGGATCATCGGTATTGTTGCGCTTAAGCGAGGGCAAGCTTCCGTTTTCCGATATAACCGATCGTCAAAGCTACGATAACATACGTGCCGCAATAGAATTTCTGGCAAAAAGATACGCCGCGCAGGAATATTCGGCACTCGACGGCATCATAATCGGCCGTGCGGTCAACGCGGGAAGCCGTCTTTCGGGCGCAGTATCTATGACCGACTACGTTAATTCCTACGTACAGCTGATGCGGCTTGTGCATCAGGCATGCGCAAACGCAGACTCAGACATTCGAGTATACGCTTCGTTAGGCGACGTTTTCAAATACGAACGCTTAGAGGGCGCGCACAACCGCTTTGACACAGATAATTTCCTGTCCGCGATAGGCGAATATATCGCCGACGAGGGTGAATTTTCCTGGGGAATATGTATTGAAGCCGAGTCGGGTACTACAGACTTTGGGAAAACACTCAGTCTTGATACACCCGACGAGCTTTACGAGCTTTTTGCTATGGTATCAATGAAGGACGGCTTAAAGGACAAGCCGATCGTCGTGATCGACCGCATAGATTTCACCTGCCCCGACGATGATTTTGCCAAGGCAGCTGCCACACGCGCCTGCTTTGCGGCGGAATCGGGCAAAATAAGCGGATATATTGCTTCACCCGAGCCAAAATCCCCGCACATTTCGCAGGTATGTGCGGCAATTAAGGCGTTCAACTCCGGCGACCGGATATTACTTGAGGGGCTTGGCGCAAGCATCAGAAGCTACGACCGCCTGACAAACGCGAAAAAGCTTGAACCGATCGAACTTAAAGATGCCGCTGTATCGACCGAGCCGTTTTTCGAGCCTGCCGGAAGCTACACCTATTTTGATTTTAACTCCTACGATCAGCTTGACAGCCTGCTTCTTTCACACAATGCAAGAAAGATCAAGCTTGTTCCTATGCAGACCGGAACGCTTGCCATGCGCGCCGAGCTTTCACGGATCACGGAAAACGAGCCGATGGCGTGCGCTATCGTGACAAGATCGCTTGACAGCGAAAGCACGCCGATGATCTCACTTGACCTTATCGCAAGCGAGATCGATAAAGATATAGAATTGACACTGCGCTTTGTCGGTGAAAACAGCATAAGCCTTGCCAAAGCAACGCTTTCGCCCGACCTTCGCAAGCGTGTATACGTTGATCTTTCAAAGCAGGGGCAGATCAACAAAATAGAGCTTTCGGTAAGCACAGATGTCGACAAGGTAACCCTTTACGCAGACGATCTTACAGGCTATTCACGTGAATATGACAGCAAGCGGCTTTATGAGCTTGCAAACAAAAACGACAGCAGCGCAAACGACGCCAAAACGCTTAACCCCATAGTCGTGACGGTATTTCTTTTAATTATAATCGTTCTGTTGTCACTTGTAATAATTTTATCTGTAAATTCACGGAAAAACGACAATACAGAAAAGAGAAATTGATATGAAAAAAAGAATTCTTGTAATCAGCAGCGCAAACCTTGATTTTGTTATGAATATGAATCGGGTGCCCGGTGCCGGAGAAACGCTTATAGATTCGGGCAGCTACACCTACGTGCCCGGCGGAAAGGGCGCAAATGCCGCAGTAGCCCTTGCAAGACTCGGCGGAGACTCTGTTTTCGCTACCCGTCTCGGCAACGATCAGAACGGAAAAACGCTCAAAAGCTTTTACAAGGACTGCGGTATCGATCTCCGCTTTGTAAAGCAGGATGAAAAAGCCCCCACAGGCCTTGCCGCGATTTTAGTTGAAGCAAACGGAATGAACAGGATCATCGTTTACCCCGGCTCAAACGCGCTTCTTTCAAAGGAGGACGTTGAGGAGGCGTTTACCTGCTATCCCGATGCGCTCTTTATTAATTTCGAGATCCCGTCTGAGATCGTGGAAACCGCCTGCGGATACGCCAAGCGTCAGGGCATTCCGATATTCGTTGATGCAGCCCCGCGGACAAATCTGTCAGACTTGATCTGATCGGTCCGCTTGAAGTATTTTCGCCCAATGAAAGCGAAACGTACGAGCTTACCGGGATAGAACCATCAAATATGGACAATTGCCTGCGCGCCGCTATGCTTTTGCATAAGAAAACACAGGCTAAATATATAGTAATCAAGCTCGGCGAGCGCGGATGCTTCGTTTACGACGGCATCCATTACCATCTCAGCGCGCCCTTTGAAACGGTGGCGGTCGATTCCACCGCAGCAGGCGACGCCTTCACGGCGGCGCTCACGCTTGAATACTTAAGATGTGGCGACATACTTGAAGCGTGCCGCTTTGCAAACGCTGTCGGCTCGATAGTGGTTTCAAAGCCGGGAGCTTCAAGCTCTATTCCCTTTGAAGCCGAAGTGCGCGAGTTTTTAAGCGCGCAAAAGGGCATCTGACAAATCTTTTTCGGAGAAAATTATGGCAGAAAAAATTCTTGGTGTCGATCTTGGCGACACACGCACGGGGCTCGCAGTAAGCGACGCGCTCGGCTTTATGGCAAGCCCGGTCGGTACGGTCTACAGCACATATATAGTCGAAACGGCAAGGAAGGTAGCCAATGCGGCACGCGAGCACAACGCAAAAAAAATAGTCCTCGGTATGCCGATCAATATGAACGGCACAGAAGGACCGAGGGCAGAAAAGGTACGCGAGTTTGCAAAGCTTTTAGAGGGCGAGCTTGAGGGTGTTGAGATCGTATTCTTTGACGAGCGTTGCAGTACGATGGCGGCGCACCAGATACTTAATCTTACCGACACGCGCGGAAAGAAGCGCAAGGAGGTTATTGACACCTTAAGCGCGCAGATCATTTTGCAGAATTATATGGACAGTCACAGGTAGGTTTTGTTGTTTGTTGGTACCTGATTTTGATTTATGAAATTATTAGCTACCCTTCGGGGAGTCTATTTCTGTACGGACAGAAATAGACGAAAGAGCCGCCTAAGGGGAAAAACCTTTTCGGTTTTCCCCTTAGGTATCCCCTTTCCCTATGGCGAAATTTGAAGATAAGCACCGACCACAAGGGTCGGATACATTTGTCAAAATAAAATATCGTTGTAGGGGCGATTCACGAATCGCCCGAAAACGCACGATTTCATAAATATGTTAATTTTCAGGGTAGCGGTCCCTGAAAATTAACGCATTTAGTGC
>JAFQPF010000109.1 GCA_017411885.1 Clostridia bacterium | reverse complement strand
TTGATGGTATCACCGAATTGTCCGGACTTTATGGCGGTACAAAGATTTATGAGCCGATAGGCAGATCAAAAAAAGAAAGCGTACAAAGCGCATACAAAATGACCCTCGTATTCTACATTTCGTCCTGCGCTATAAACGCGCTGCCGGAATTTGCGGAGCTTTCGGCACACAGCTCAACGATAATGAGCGAAGGCTACAGACCTCTTATAACCTTTAAGCCGCTATTTTATGCTATTGCTTTTGTATTAACCTTAATTATCGGTATTATCTGGTTATGTGTTGTACTACCGTTTGTTAACAAACTGAAGAACGACACAGTACTGCGTGAAAACGCTAACCAAGCGTACAAAGAAAAAATCATCGACACAGGCAAGCATCGCGCTATGGCTCTTATGGGACAGTTTATGCTGGCTGCCGTATCGGGATTGTTTATAATATCGGTTACACTTGACAGCGTAAACATAGTCCCGAGATTTATAATGCCGATGATAATATTATACATATCGCTTCGCATCGGCTCATGCGGATATAAAACAAAGCTTTTAAGCTCTGTTTCGATCCTGGCAAGCATTATATCTTTCGCATCTTACATTCTAAGAATTATGTTTGCCATTAATTATTCCTACGATATGGTAACACGATCGTTTGCAGCTTATGACTTTTACTTGATAACTGTTATTGTGCTCGTATTTGAGCTGATATTGCTGGTTACACAGCAAATTATACTTGCAAGGCTTCTTTTGATCATAGCAAAGAAAGATACATCAAAAGAAGTGCTTGCTGTAAACGCGGCGCAGATCGAGGCTCAGAACAGGATAAACTATATTTCATTCAGAAAGAAAGTTTTCGTTCACATCGCATTGTTCGTACCTGCGGTATTCCTTAACGTGGGCTCATTTGTTTTGTCACACGTCCTGCCTGTTTCTTGGATTATAGTGCTGGTATTCGGTATCTTATGGCTTATGTATTCATATAGCTTGTATTCAGGTCTGCGCGACGATATCGAGAATAAATATTTATAACGCATTTACGGAGTTTTATTATGAAGCTTATCATAGCCGAAAAGCCCTCGCTTGCACGTAATATCGTTGCAAGTATCGGAAATATGTCCCAAAAGCAAAGCTACTATGAGGGCAACGGTTATATTGTGACATGGGCTTTCGGCCATTTGTTTTCTCTTTGTGATATAGACGACTATTCACCCAATCCCGATGGCACAAAAAGATGGTCTATGTCAAATCTTCCTTGCTTTCCGGATGAATTCAAGTTCAGACTAAGGCAGGATGAAAGCAAAAATACAGATGCCGGCGTCAAGCGTCAATTTGAGGTTATAAAATCACTTTGTGAGCGTGACGACGTAAGTACCGTTATCAACGCGGGAGACTCGGACAGAGAGGGTGAAATCATCATCCGCCTGTGCGTGAATAATACACGCGCTATGTCGCTCGGTAAAAGCTTCAAGCGGCTTTGGCTTCCGGATCAGACAAACGAAACGATACGAACAGCACTTGATGAAATGAAGGATGAAAGCGAATATGAAAATCTTGCGAGCGAGGGCTTTGCAAGAACCTACATAGACTGGCTTTACGGCGTAAATCTTACTCGTTACGCGACGCTTAAATGCGGAACACTGTTGCGTGTCGGAAGAGTTATAATTCCCATTGTAAAAGCAATCTACGACAGGGATATGTCGATACGCAACTTCACCCCCGAAAAGTATTATACAATCGCAAGCAAGACCGAGCGTGACGGCGAAAAAATCGAGCTTGTAAGTAAAAACAAGTACAACGCAGGCGAGCAAAACAAGGCGCTTGCAGATGCGGCTATGTACAATGCCGCCCAGACTGTCGTAACAGCTCGCAAGAGTAAGAAGGATACACTGTCGCCCGGTAAGCTTTATTCACTTTCAAAACTTCAAAACGTGCTCGGCAAGAAATTCAAAATGCCGATGGAAAAGAGTCTTGCCATTGTCCAAAAGCTTTATGAAGAGGGTTACGTTACTTATCCGCGTACTAACAGCGAATATCTCGCTACAGCTGAGCAGGATAAGGTAAAAAAGATCATAGCAGGAGTAAAAAAGCTCGGATATCCTGTTGTATTCCGATTCAGCAAAACTATATTCGACGACACAAAAATCGAATCTCACTCTGCATTGACTCCAACATATAAAATTCCCGACAAAGGGAAGCTTTCAAGTGATGAAATGCAGGTGTATTCGACCATTATGCGCAGATTTGTAGCAGTTTTCTGCGCTGAGGAATGTAAGATCGAAAAGACCGAGATCAAAATCAAAACCGGCGACTACGAGGAATTCACCTTAAAAGGCACGGTTATTATTGAACCCGGATGGACAAAATACGACGATTACTCGCAAAAGGACAAAATATTACCAAAGCTTGAAAAGGGTGACGTGATAGAAACCGATTTCGCTCCGGTTGAAAAAGAAACCTCTCCTCCTAAGCATTACACTATAGAAACGTTAAACAATTACCTCAAAAATCCCTTCAAGGAGGACAAGCAGGCTCTCGCTGAAAGTGATGAAAACGACGACGAGGATTATAAGGCTATATTTGAGGGACTTGAGCTTGGCACCGAGGCAACACGCACAGGAATCATTGAAAACGCCCGTAAAAGCAACTACATCAAGCTTAACAAGGATGTATACACTATATTACCCGACGGAGAATATCTTATTGAATCGCTTGTACGTATGAACATATCAATGGATAAATACAAGACAAGCGAGCTCGGTAAGGCGCTTAAAAGCGTATACCGCGGTGATATAAGTGTAAGGGACAGTGTGGATCTCGCCATAAAAGAAATCAGCGAGGTCTTCAGGAAGCAAAGCTTACCTATCGAAACCGATACTGATGACGGATTTTTCGGCGATATCGCAGGGAAGTGCCCTTTATGCGGCAAGGACGTCGTCAAGGGCAAATACAGCTACGGATGTAAGGGCTATAAAGAGGGCTGTAATTTCAAGATAAGCTCTACGATCTGCAAAAGAGTGATCTCTATAGCTAACGCAAAATTACTGCTTGAAACAGGAAAAAGCGCGAAGATACAAGGCTTTATTTCCAAATCAGGGAAAGAGTTTGACGCATACCTCAAGCTCGAAAACGGAAAAGCTGTGTTTGAGTTTGATAAGACACAAAGCAGTACTGCCCCAAGGCGTAATAACGCCCCTGTCGGGTATTCGACCTATGCCGCTCCGACAAGTGAGGATCTGTCCTTCTTAAACTCCATAACACCTGTATTTGACACCGATCAATAAAAAAGATTACCTTTGACACTTGTCAAAGGTAATCTTACAAAAGTCAGAATTTATCTTTCGTAGTTTTCAGACTTGTTCTGCTTATTCTGGTCGTTTGACTTCTTGTTCTGATTGCTCTGATTCTGCTTGTTCTGATTCTGGTTATAATTCTGATTATTCATTTTGATAGTCCTTTCTGTTATAAATGGCATATATGCCTGATTTCGCTCCGCAAACCCGAGGTTAACGGTTGCACAATTAGTCTTTACAGTTTGATTTCAATTATACTACAACTTTCAGGAGTAATTAATGAAAAGCATTTATCCTTTGAGGCTCAAGCCGTTTACAAAAAGCGTAATTTGGGGCTCGGACATTCTTATAAATAAATATAACAAGCAAACCGATTCTTATAATATCGGAGAAAGCTGGGAATTATCCTGCAGAGTTAAAGAGCAGTCTAAGATCATTAACGGAATGTATGCTGGTAAAAGCCTTAACGAGTACATAAGCATACACGGTAATGCTGTTATAGGAAAAAATTACAACGGAGATCGTTTTCCGTTGCTTATCAAGCTTTTAAGCTCATCCGCACCTCTATCGGTGCAGGTGCATCCGGACGATGATTACTCCCTTAAAAACGAGGGTGAATACGGCAAAACCGA
>JAFQPF010000108.1 GCA_017411885.1 Clostridia bacterium | reverse complement strand
CGGAGAGGGCGGCGGAGAGCTTGTAAAGCAGCTTCTTTGCCGTACTTACGACGTTAAAATGCCGGGAATAGTTGCTGTAAAGCTTGACGGCGCGCCCCGTCGCGGAGTAGGTCCGCAGGACGTTGCGCTTGCTATAATCGGCGCGGTATTCAAGAGCGGCTACGTTAAAAACCGTGTGCTTGAGTTTATTGGCTCGGGTATAAAGAACCTTCCGATCGAATACAGAAACGGTATTGACGTTATGACGACCGAAACCACCTGTCTTTCCTCGATCTGGATGACAGATGAGATCACGCGCGAGTATTTTGTAAACCACAAGCGTCCCGATGAGTATAAAACACTTACTCCGGGAAATGTCGCTTACTATGACGGACTTGTCGAGGTCGATCTTTCAAAGATCGAGCCGATGATCGCGCTTCCGTTCCATCCGAGCAACACGTATACTATCCGCGAGCTTTGTGAAAACGCGCACGACATTCTTTCAAAGGTTGAAGCCGAGGCACTCGCTCAGCTTGAAACTCCCGGACTTAAGCTCGGTCTTTGCGATAAGATCACAAAGGACGGAATCAGAGTGGATCAGGGCGTTATCGCGGGCTGTGCCGGCGGTACGTATGATAACCTTACCGCAGCGGCGGATATATTAAGGTCAAGCAGCATCGGTAGCGGTGAGTTTGCGCTTTCGGTATATCCTGCAAGCCAACCGGTATTTTTGGAGCTTATGCGCGACGGCGCGGCAAGCGAGCTTATGAGCGCCGGTGCAACGATCAGGAGCGCATTCTGCGGTCCCTGCTTCGGTGCAGGCGACGTTCCCGCTAACGGCGGACTTTCAATAAGACATTCGACACGAAACTTCCCGAACCGTGAGGGCTCAAAGCCGGCAAACGGTCAGCTTTCGTCTGTCGCGCTTATGGATGCGCGCAGTATAGCGGCTACAGCAAAGAACGGCGGTATTCTTACGCCTGCGACCGATATTGAGTACGACGAGCGCAAGCATACCTACGTGTTTGATGACAGCGCTTACAAGAGCCGTATCTACAACGGCTTCGGCAAGGCTGACGCTGCCGCTGAGCTTAAATTCGGTCCCAACATCACAGACTGGCCGAAGATGAAATCGCTTACTGATGACGTGATGCTTAAGGTGGTTTCTGTGATAGACGACCCGGTTACGACTACCGATGAGCTTATCCCGTCGGGAGAGACCTCGTCTTACAGATCAAATCCCTTGAAGCTTGCGGAATTTACGCTTTCGCGTAAGGATCCCGAATACGTTTCGCGCGCTAAGGCGGTAAGAGAGCTTGAAGCGGACAGGGAAAACAACGTGACCGACGAAGAAACACTTTCGGTATACAAAAAGCTTGAAGCCGCAGGAGTCAAGACTAACCCTGCAGCTACCGCTATCGGAAGCACGATATACGCACTCAAGCCGGGTGACGGCTCTGCGCGTGAGCAGGCGGCTTCATGCCAGAAGGTGCTTGGCGGACTTGCGAATATCGCAGGTGAATACGCTACAAAGCGTTACAGGAGCAACCTTATAAACTGGGGAATGCTTCCGTTTGTAACAAGCGAAAAGGATATATGGAATATAGGCGATTACGTCTTTGTTCCGTCTATCCGCGAGGCTATACTTAACAAGGCAGATCATATGGATGCATACGTTGTAGGCGGTGAGGTTAAGAAGATAAGCTTATCGCTTGGTGAGCTTACAGACGATGAGAGAAAGATAATTCTTTCAGGCTGCCTTATCAATTACTACAGAGACGGCAACTAATAACAAAAATGACAGAGATTTAACTCTCTGTCATTTTTTATGTGTTGTCCTCGTAGCGCCTTGACATTTCCTTTGCGTATTCGCGCGGAGTCTGATGCATTTTTCGCTTGAAAGCAAAGTTGAAATAGGATTGCGATGAAAATCCGCATTCGTAGGCGATTTTTGTCAGCGAATAATCGGTGGAAAGCAAAAGGTTTGCCGCTTTTTTTATGCGTTGCTCCTCAACGTATTCGCGAAGGCGCATACCGGTCGATGCCTTGAAGCAGTTGTGGAAATGAACACGGCTGTAGCCTGCAAGATTTGCAAGCTCGTCAAGCGAAAGCTCGCCTGTAAGGTTTTGATCTATATACTTTATAACGCGCTCGATCGCCTGATGATTGTTGCTTTTGGCTTTGCTCTGATACCTGTCCTTTTTGCTGTCGCAAATAAGCTTGTATATAAGCTCAAGCAAAAGACTGTTAAGCTTTATCTCATCAAGCTTTGATGCGGTGTTGTAGTACTTTACAAGGCTTTTGAATATGTCAAGGTACTCATCATACTTGTCAATGTCAATAAAGACAGGAAGCGAGTTTAATATGTCGGCAAGCTCACAGTCCTTTACGATCATATGAACGTAATAGCACATATAGGGAAGCCGTGAATGCCTTGCCTGTCCAGGCTTTGAGCATATTACCATATTCGGAATTATCTGCCTTTCGGTGTTGTCGACGTAAGAAATACCGCCCTTTAATACAGGAAGCTCAAGCTCAAACATAGTAGTTTTGCGCGTTTTGGTTACAGTACGGTTTTTTACTACTACAGAAGAATTGTAAAGCCCTATCGCCACGATCTTGCCCAGTATCAGCTCCATAATCGTATAAGCCTCTCTTTGTAATAATATTTCTAACAAATATAATACTTTTTCTATATAAACCTGAT
>JAFQPF010000107.1 GCA_017411885.1 Clostridia bacterium | reverse complement strand
TTTATATATAAAAGGAGAATACGGGAAATGAAAATTGTTTTTAAGAAAAGTCTTCTTATAGAAGCTGTCGGCTACGCGCTCAGCGCGGTTTCAAGCAAGAATACTCTTACCTCTATTCAGGGTATCCTTTTTGCTACAATGGAGGACGGCAAAAGATGTAAGCTTACCTCCTATGACCTTGAAAAGGGCTTCAGCATTATTATAGAAGCTGACGTGATTGAGCCCGGAAGCTGCATACTTAACGCACAAAGGCTTAATCAGATCATCAGAATGATGCCCGAAAGCGAACTCAGAATAGATCTTGATAACGATATAGCAACCCTTACAAGCGGAAAGAGCGTTTTTGAAATAGCTTCGCAAAAGGGTGATGAGTTCCCGTCTATTCCCGAGCTTTATACAGAATACGGCTTCACACTCAAGCAAAAGGACCTTTATCTTATGATAACACAGACTCTTTTCGCCGTATCACAGACAAATCAGAGACCTGTATTCACCGGCTCGCTTTTCGATATTGATAAAAACAAGATCACGGTAGTCGGATGTGACGGTTACCGCCTTGCTGTAAAAGAGGTCGTTTGCGAAATGAAGGAAGCGACCGAAAATATGAGAGCGAGAGTTATAATTCCCGGAAAGACTCTTGCTGAGATCGCGAAGATCATCGGCGAAAACGACGATGACATCACGATAAAGGTTTCAAAGAAGCACGTAGTGTTCTTAATAGAAAAGAAGCAGCTTTTGTTCTTCTCAAGACTTCTTGAGGGTGAATATATAGATTACGAAAGACTTATTCCCAAGCAGTTCAATACCTTTGTAGGCGCTGATTCGGATCTTTTGCTTTCGGCACTTGAAAGAGCTTCTCTTGTAAGTGAGGAAAATACATCAAGCGGTACGAAATCCTACGTAAGACTTAAGGTAGGCGATAATGTGCTTGATATTTCGTCCGTTTCGGCAAAGGGAAAGGTAAAGGACGAGCTTTCGATAGAAAAGGAAGGAAACGACATCGAAATAGGCTTCTCCTGCAGATTCCTTATGGATTCGATAAGAGCCTGCAAGGCTGAAAGATTAAAGCTTTCGCTTGCTTCTCCGCTTATAAGTATGCTTATAAGACCCGAAGAAGAAAAGGAAAACGAAAAGCTTACGATGCTCGTTTTACCGATCAAGCTTAAATGACCGTAGAAAAAATAAAATACAAGGGCTTTCGGAATATAACCGAGCAAGAGCTTAAATTAAAGCCGGGTGTCAATATTCTTTACGGAGAAAACGCCCAGGGAAAGACAAACGCTCTTGAGGGAATATATCTTTTCGCCCACGGAAAAAGCTTCCGTACACAAAATGACCGGGATATGGTCGCGTTTGATGCTCACAAGACCACACTTGATATGGTTTTTGAGGATGACTTAAGAAAAAGGGAACTGTCCTTTGAGCTTTTTAAGACCAAAAGACGTACCTGTAAAATAAATAAGGCTCCGGCAAGGCTTTCGGATATAATCGGTATTTTCAGAGCAGTGCTTTTCTGTCCCGATCATCTTTCAATCGTAAAGGAAGGTCCGGCACAAAGACGAAGCTTTGTAAACGGCGCGATATGTCAGCTTAAGCCTGTGTATTTAAGAAGCCTTCAGCGCTACAATCATATTTTGGAGCAAAGAAACGCGCTTCTTAAGCGCGCCGACGGCGATATATCAAAATACACGGAGATCATCGACATATATTCGCTTGAGCTGGCGCGCGAGGCTGCTTATATATATACGGTAAGGCGCGATTATATAAAATCGCTGGAGCGTCACGTAAAGGTGTTCTTTGATGAAATGTCAAAGGGCGAGGAGATAAGCCTTAAGTATAAAAACAGCCTTAAGGATTTTAGCGGCGACGATATAAGCGAGATAAGCGAAAGATATTTTGAGCTTCTTAAAAAGGATATAGATAAGGAGACGCTCTTAAAGACCACTTTGCACGGCGTTCACAGAGATGATATAGAAATATACCTCTCGGGTAAAGAAGCGCGCTTATACGCCTCTCAGGGGCAGCAGAGAAGCATTGCGCTTGCCCTTAAGCTTGCAGAGGGAGAGATAGCAAAGGAGGAAAGCGGAAAATATCCGGTGTTTCTCTTTGACGACGTCTTAAGCGAGCTTGATAATAAAAGGCAGAAATTCGTGCTTGATAAGCTTTCTGACAAGCAGGTCATAATAACCTCCTGCGATATATCCGGCTTTGGAGAGGATATGCTTGAAATAGCAAACCTTATTTACGTTGAAAACGGCGTTTATAACGCGCAAAAGGATTAAAAATGTATCTTCATATAGGAAATTCGTTCACCGTAAGGGTGAAGGATATAATAGGAATATTCGATTTTGATAAGGCAAGCGTTGAAAAAAGCACAAAAGAGCTTTTAAGAAAGGCTGAAAAAGAGGGAAATCTTATCAACACCTGGGAGGATTTTCCAAAAAGCTTTGTTATAGTCAACGACCGCGGGGAAATAAAGATCTTCGTGTCGGATATTTCATCTGCCTCACTTCTTGGCAGAACAGAACAATATAAATAATTATATCACGCATATATTTATGAAAGGAATCGGCAAATATAATGGCGGAAAACATTAAAAATCAGACAACCGGTAACTACGACGAAAATCAGATACAGGTGCTTGAAGGACTTGAAGCTGTAAGAAAGCGTCCGGGTATGTATATCGGTACAACATCCGAAAAGGGACTTCACCATCTCGTTTATGAGATCGTGGATAACTCTATCGACGAAGCGCTCGCAGGGTACTGCGATACCATTACGGTAACGCTTCATAAGGATAACAGCGTGTCTGTGCAGGATAACGGACGAGGAGTTCCGAGTAAAATGCACGCGAAGATGGGTATACCTACCCTTGAGGTGGTATTCACCGTGCTTCACGCGGGCGGTAAATTCGGCGGCGAGGGCTATAAGATAGCCGGCGGACTTCACGGCGTTGGCGCATCGGTAGTTAACGCGCTTTCGGAATGGATGGAAATAGACAACTGCTTTGACGGCCGCCGTTATACCGAACGCTTTGAACGCGGTAAGGTAGCAAGAGCCTTCAAGGATGAGGGAGACGCGCAGGGTAAGCACGGTCTTTACGTGCGCTTCAAGCCTGACGCGGAAATATTCGAGGAGACCGTATTCAACGCGGATATTCTTATAAAAAGAGTAAGAGAGCAGGCATTCCTTAACGCCGGAATAAGAATAGTTTTAATCGACGACCGTAAGGACGAGCCCGAAGAATACGATTTCTGCTACGAGGGCGGTCTTAAGAGCTACGTTGAATACTTGAACAGCGAAAAGAACGCAGATCCTATTCACGAGGACGTCATTTATATGAAGGGTGAAAAGGATACAAGCACCGCTGAGGTGGCAATGCAGTTCAACGACAGCTATAACGTAGCTATTATGAGCTTTGCCAACAATATGAATACGATCGACGGCGGTACGCACGAGATCGGCTTCAAGACCGGTATTACAAAGGTCATAAATGATTACGGACACAGAACAAACATACTCAAGGAAAAGGAAAAGCTCACAAGCGACGATATAACCGAGGGTATATGCGCGGTAATCAGCGTAAAGCTTGTGGACGCGCAGTTTGAAAGCCAGACAAAGGCAAAGCTCGGTAACTCGGAGATACGCTCGCTTGTATATTCAATGGTTTGCAAAAAGCTTGAGGAATACCTTGAGGAAAACCCGAAGAGCGCGAAGATAATCATAGAAAAGTCTATAAGCTCCAGCCGCGCAAGAGAAGCGGCAAGAAAAGCGCGCGAGCTTGCAAGAAAGGGCTCGGGCGGCGCAGGCGGCAGACCTGACAAGCTTGCCGATTGCCATGAAAAGAGAAAAGAGCTTACAGAGCTTTATCTTGTCGAGGGAGACAGTGCGGGCGGTACGGCAAAAAGCGGCCGCGACAGCCATTATCAGGCAATACTCCCGATGAGAGGTAAGGTACTTAACGTAGAAAAGACAAGAATAGACAAGGTTTATTCAAACCTGTCGCTTATCCCGATAATCCAGGCACTCGGCTGCGGAATCGGCGAAGAATTCGATCTTGAAAAATTAAGATACGGCAAGATCATCATAATGGCGGATGCCGACGTTGACGGATCGCATATCAGAATACTTCTTCTGACCTTCTTCTTCAGACATATGAGAGGTCTTATAGATAACGGACACATTTATCTTGCACAGCCCCCGCTTTATAAGATAGAAAAGGGCAAGCAGATAAGATACGCCTACAGCGATGAGGAAAAGGATCAGATCATCGAGGAAATGGGCGGAAATCTCAAGGCAGACAGATATAAAGGTCTTGGTGAAATGAACGCTGAGCAGCTTTGGGAAACGACAATGGACCCCGAAACAAGAACTATACTCAAGGTCACGGTCGAGGATGCTATGGAATGTGACAAGACCTTCTCGCTGCTGATGGGCGATAAGGTTGAGCCAAGACGTGAATTTATTGAAGCGAACGCTAAATATGTTACAAACCTTGATATATGATGAAAAAGTTTTCAACAGTTGTAGAAAAGCTTGTTGAAAAGTTGGTTGAAAGCTTGTCGGAAAACAGGTTTTTAATTACAGATATACGGAAAATTTACTGTTGAAAATTATTTTGCAGATTGTTTATTAAATTGACAGATCGGGAGATTAGATGTGGAAAAGAAACAGATGAACTACGAATTTCCGAATCAGAAGATCGTAGATATAGAAATTGACAGGGAAGTAAAAAAATCGTTTATAGATTATTCGATGAGCGTAATTATGTCGCGTGCGCTTCCCGACGTAAGAGACGGTCTTAAGCCTGTTCACAGACGTATTTTATACGCTATGTACGAGGACCATCTCACATACGATAAGCCCTACAGAAAGTCGGCTACCACAGTCGGTAACGTGCTCGGTAGATACCATCCTCACGGTGATACCGCCGTATACGACACAATGGTAAGACTTGCCCAGCCCTTCTCTATGAGATATATTCTCGTTCAAGGTCAGGGTAACTTCGGCTCGGTCGACGGTGACGGCGCGGCTGCTTACCGTTATACAGAGGCGAGACTGGCGCGCCTTGCCGATTCTCTGCTTGTTGATATCGAAAAGGATATCGTTGATTTTGTACCTAACTTTGATAACAGCCGTCAGGAGCCAAGCGTCCTTCCGGCAAGATTTCCGAACTTACTCGTAAACGGTTCGGTAGGTATCGCGGTCGGTATGGCGACAAATATTCCGACACATAATCTCGGTGAGGTTATCGACGGTACCATATACTATATGGAAAACCCCGATTGCAGTGTAAGCGAGCTTATGCAGTATATCAAGGGCCCCGACTTCCCGACAGGTGCGACTATCTACGGCACATCGGGTATAATCGAAGCCTACACGACAGGTAAGGGTAAGATCGCGGTACGCTCAAAGGCGGAGATCGAAGAGGATAACTACAGGATCATCGTTTCCGAGATCCCCTATCAGGTAAACAAGAGCACGCTCGTTTCGTCTATCTATGATCTTATCAAGGAAAAGAGAATAGACGGACTTATGGAGGTGCGCGATGAATCGGGACGCGACGGTATGAGAATAGTTCTTGAATACCGCCACGATGCCAACGCTCAGGTAATACTTAATCAGCTTTATAAGTATACACAGCTCCAGGATACCTTTGCGGCAAATATGGTAGCTCTTGTTGATAACGTGCCCAAGGTGCTCGGACTTAAGCCTATTCTTGAAGCTTACGTAAAGCATCAGGAGGAGGTTATCATCAGAAGAACCAACTTCGATCTTAAAAAGGCACGCCACGAGCTTCATATAAACGAGGGCTACAGCCGTGCTATCGACATAATCGATCAGATAATCGAAACCATCCGCGCAAGCGAATCGGTGGCAGATGCCAAGGCTAACCTCATTTCCACCTTTGAATTCAGTGAAATTCAGGCTCAGGCGATAGTTGAAATGACTCTCGGACGTCTTTCCGGACTTGAAAGACAGAAGATCAACGACAAGATCGCTCAGCTTACGGCTAAAATAAACGAGCTTGTTGAGATACTCGGTGACGAAAACAAGGTAAAGGAAGTAATCAAGGAAGAGCTTTTACAGATCAAGGACAAGTTCTCGGACGAAAGACGTACCGACATCGTTGAAGCAGAGGACGATATTGATTTAGAGGACCTTATCGAGCGTCATACCTGCGTTATCACGATGACAAATTCGGGATATATCAAGCGTCAGCGCTCTGACGTATACTCGGCACAGCGCCGCGGCGGCAAGGGAATCATCGGTATGACAACAAAGGAT
>JAFQPF010000106.1 GCA_017411885.1 Clostridia bacterium | reverse complement strand
TCGACAGCGTAAACCCGATGCTTATAGCGCGGGGTATTGATACTATCCCGGACGTGAAGTATTACAGGGAAGTATTCGATTTCCCGATAATAGATTATTACAGACGCCTCGGCTTTGATTTTTCGCGTGAACCGTATGAGGTAGTCGCACACGAATGGGTGAAAAATTATAAGGCTCTGTCGACTCACGCGCCCTGCGTTAAGGGTGTGCGTGAGCTTATAGAATATTTTGAAGAAGTCGGAGTAAAGCAGATGATACTGTCGGCGTCCGAAAGCGAAATGCTTAAGGAAAAGCTTTCAGAACTTGGACTTATTGATAAATTTTCGCGCTTGCTTGCGCTTGATAATATCTACGCGCACAGCAAGCTTGATATTGCAAAAGCCTATTTTGAAGATAAGGACAAAAGCAAATACGTTATAATCGGAGATACGGTACACGATGCGCAGGTGGCGCGTGAGCTTGGAGTTGACGCGTATCTTGTTGAATGCGGTCATCACCCGAAGCATAAGCTTGAAGAAACCGGATTTTTTGTTTTTGACGATATGCACGCGCTTCTTGAATACGTAAAGGGGCAGGCGTAAAAACGCGCTTTTTTGCACCGGGTAGCATTTATAATTAACGAAAGGGGGAGAGATTATGAAGAAAAACGACATTATATCGGTAAATACGCCGGTGGACGCTATACCCGGCATCAGCACGGTAAGAAAAAAAGCCTTTGAAACGCTCGGAGCGGCTACTTTTGGCGGACTTATAAACCATTTTCCGCGCGGATACCAGAACAGAAAAAATATCGTAAAGCTCGCAGAAGCACCGATCGGTACACCGGTGTCGCTTTTGCTCACGGTCGGAACTATTCCGCACAGCGTAAAGCTTCGCGGAAATCTTTCCCTTACCAAATTCAGAGCGTTTGATGAAAGCGGAAGCTGCGAGGTGGTTTTCTATAACCGTACCTACGCGGACAAAAGCTACGTTCAGGGCTCAACTCACCGCTTTTACGGCAGACTTGCGCGCGAAAAGGGTGTTTTAAGACTTAATTCCCCCGAAAGCGAGAATTATATAGAGGGTGTGCCCCTTATCCCGATGATGCCTGTATATCCGCTGACCTCGGGGCTTACACAGAGGATTTTGCAGAATTCGGTGCGCCGCGCGCTTGATATGCTTTACATAAAATCGGACATATTCACGTCGATTCCTCCGGCTGATCCGATACCTGCCGGTGTACGCAAAAAATATAAGCTTTGCTCAAAGGCTTACGCTTATGAAAACATACATTTCCCGCGTGATGAGGAAACGCTTAAGCAGGCAGGCGACAGGCTTGCCTTTGAGGAGCTTTTCCTTTTGTCTGTAAGGCTTAATTATTCAAGACGCGCGCAGAAAAGCGAGATCGCGCCCGAAATGCGCGACACAGACCTCGGTGAGTTTTTAAGAAGCCTTGATTATAAGCTTACAAAAGCGCAGGAAAGGGTATGCGCGGCTTTGTGCGAGGATATGAGCAGATCTGTGCCGATGAGCAGGCTCGTGTCGGGTGACGTGGGAAGCGGTAAGACGGTGTGCGCCGCCGCGGGCGCGTATATCGCGCTGAAAAACGGCTATCAGGCGGCACTTATGGCACCGACCGAAATACTTGCAAGACAGCATTATAACGACCTGTCACGGCTTTTTGAAAAGCTCGGATACAAGGTAGAATTACTTATAGGCGCAACAAAAGCGTCAGAGAAAAAACGAATACTTGAAGCATTAAGATCGCACGAAATTGACTTTATAATAGGCACGCATTCGCTTATCGGCGATAAGGTAGAATTTGCGTCCTTAGGGCTTGTTATAACAGACGAACAGCACCGCTTCGGCGTGCGTCAGCGCACCGCGCTCGGCGAAAAATCAAAGGGCGTGCACGTGCTTGTTATGAGCGCGACTCCCATACCGCGCACGCTCGCGCTGATACTTTACGGTGACCTTGACGTTTCGCAGATAGACGAAATGCCCCCGGGCAGACAAAAGGTCGACACCTTTGTTGTCGGCGAAAGCTACAGAGAAAGGCTTAACGCCTTTATCCGCAAGCAGGTGGATGGCGGTCACAGAGTATACATCGTGTGCCCGACCGTCGAGGAGGCGCAAAAGGATGAGGACGAGCACGATATCAGCCTGTCTGATTTCTTTGAGTTTTTTGAAAGGGAAGAAAAGCCCGCGCTCAAATCGACACTCGAATACTCGAGAAAATTAAAAGAGGAGATCTTCCCCGATCTCGGCGTCGGTTATATCCACGGAAAGATGAAAAGCGCCGAAAAGCAGGCGGTGATGTCGGATTTTGTCAAGGGAGATATACAGATACTCGTTTCGACCACGGTGATCGAGGTGGGCGTGAACGTGCCTGAGGCAACCCTTATGATAGTCGAAAACGCGGAAAGATTCGGTCTTTCACAGCTTCATCAGTTAAGAGGACGTGTCGGACGAGGGAAAGACAAATCCTATTGCGTGCTTGTGTCGGATGCGAAAGCTGGAAGCACCAGCGCAAAGCGGCTTGAGGTTATGAGAAGTACCTGTGACGGCTATGCTATTGCCGAAAGTGACCTTGAACAGCGCGGTCCGGGTGATTTTATAGCCGGCGGCACTGATATAAGACAGCACGGCAGGCTGAAATTAAAGCTTGCAGAATTTACAAACGCAAGGCTTATAATGGATGCGTCAGCGGCGGCGGGTGAAATAATTGCCGACGATCCGCTTCTTGAAAAAGAGGAAAACAAGAGCTTAAGGGAAGCTCTCGGTGAGCTTGAAAAAGCTCTTGCACCGCTTGCAAACTGAAATTTACGCTAAAGCGAAAGGAAATAAGCTATGTCAGTCAGACCGCTTGCGGATCTTATCCGCCCAAAGGATTTTGACGAAATGATAGGTCAGGAAAAGCTTGTCGGTAAAAACGGCGTGCTTCGTAAAATGATCGATTCCGGACGTATCACCAATATGATATTCTTCGGCCCGCCCGGTACGGGAAAGACGACTGCGGCGAAAATTATCGCCGAGCGCTCGAATATGGAGTTGCGCGAGCTTAACGCCACGACTGCATCCCTTGCAGACGTAAAGGCGGTAATAAGCGAGACTTCGACTATGTTTGGAAGCCGTGGGATTCTTTTATACCTTGACGAGATACAGTATTTTAACAAAAAGCAACAGCAATCGCTTCTTGAATTTATCGAGGACGGACGTATAACTCTTATCGCATCGACTACCGAAAACCCGTATTTTTACGTTTATAACGCGATAATTTCGCGTTCTGCCGTGTTTGAATTCAAGCCCGTGTCGAGCGCTGATACGGCAAAGGGCTTAAGGCGCGCGTTTGATATGCTGAACGAGCGCGAGGGCAAGAATAAAAGCGTGTCGGATGAAACGCTTTTACATATAGCGTCGCTTGGCGCAGGCGACGTGCGCCGCTCGATAGGAATTGTAGAAAACGCGTATTACGCGGCGGAACAAGAGCTTACGATCGACACCGTGTCGCTTTTTGCCGAGCGCAATATCGGAAATTTTGACAGAGAGGGCGACGTGCATTACGATCTGCTTTCGGCATTGCAAAAGTCGATCCGCGGCTCCGATCCCGACGCGGCGGTGTTCTACCTTGCAAAGCTTCTTGAGGGCGGCGACATCATTTCCGCATGCAGACGGCTTCTTGTGATCGCAAACGAGGATATAGGCCTTGCCTATCCGCTTGCGGCGGTGGTGACAAAGGCGTGCTGTGATACGGCGCGTGAGCTTGGTATGCCCGAAGCAAGACTTGCCCTTGCAAACGCGGCGGTATTGCTTGCTACCTCTCCCAAATCAAACACGGCTCACAATGCGATAATCGCGGCGTCCGAGGACGTTGCAAAGGGGCTTGGGCAGGAAATACCGACCATACTTCAAAGTCCGTTTTTCAAGGGCTACAAGTATCCGCACGAATATAAAAACCACTACGTTAAGCAAGAGTATCTGCCCGACGATATAAAGGGCAAAAAATACTACGAATACGGCGACAACCGTACCGAGCAGGCGGCGAAAGCCTATTGGGATCAGATAAAAAACGAAAACAAACAGGAGAAATAAAATGAACTGCTTTTATAACGCAAATATCCTTCTTCCGAAATTCAAGGATGACAAGGAAAAAATGAAAAAATGGGCGACCATCGCCTGCGATCAGTACACAAGTGAGCCTGAATATTGGAACGGCGTTGAAGCGACCGTAGCAGATGCAAGCTCGGCACTCAGAGTAACCTTGCCCGAGATATATCTTGAAGATGGCGACACAGGTTCGCGTATCAGTAGTATCAACGAAAGGATGCGCGATTACACAAAAAACGTGCTCGATTGCTTTGAGAGCTGTGAAATATATCTTGAGCGCACGCTCAAGGACGGGCGCGTAAGACACGGTCTTATCGGTAAGATAGACCTTGAAGCCTACGATTATAACAAGGGCGCGCAAACGCTTGTGCGCGCAACCGAGGGCACGGTGCTTTCGCGTATTCCTCCGCGCGTTGAGATAAGACGCGGCGCCGCGATCGAGCTTCCGCACGTTATGATGCTCATAGATGACCGCGAAAACGCGGTGATGGGCGCGCTTGAGGAGGCAAAGGATAGTTTTGAGATAGCTTATGACTTTGAGCTTATGCAAAACGCAGGCTCGGTAAAGGGCTATTTCGTTAACGAAGCTACCCAAAAGCGCGTAAACGATGCGCTTGAAGCGCTTTGCGACATTGATGCTTACAATAAAAAATATTCTGTAAATGAAAAATCGCCTATGCTTTTCGCAGTAGGCGACGGCAACCATTCGCTTGCAAGCGCAAAGGCTCTTTATGAGGAAATCAAGGCTGAATACGGCGACGCGGCAAAGGATCATCCGGCAAGATATGCGCTTGTTGAGATAGTAAACATCCACGATTCGGCGCTTGAATTTGAGCCTATCTACCGCGTGGTGTTTGATACCGATACAGATATGCTTCTCGACGAGCTTAAGGCATACGCAGAGGCTGACAAGGGCGGAAGCAACTCCTTTGAAATTGAGTGTGTCGGCAAGAATATAAGCGAAAAAATCGTCATAAGCAGATCAAAGGACGAGCTTGCGGTCGGCGCGCTTCAGACTTTCCTTGACGCTTACCTTGAAAAGAACGTGGGTAAGATCGACTATATCCACGGCGTCGATTCTACAAAAACGCTCGCTGATGCCGATAATGCCGTCGGCTTTATCTTCGACGGTATGAGTAAAAACGCGCTCTTTAAGAGCGTTATCGTCGGCGGCTCTCTGCCGCGTAAAACCTTCTCTATGGGAGAAGCTGACGACAAACGCTTCTATCTTGAGGCGCGTAGGATTGTTGAATAATTTTTTATATTATGCGAGGGGGTGCTTTTTATAAAAAGCACCCCCTCGGACTCCCCCGCAAAAACTTTTGAATATTTGGCTTGCCCGATTTGCTTATCCTCACTCTGCGTGATGCAGGTGGGGATTCTTTATTTTGCATAAAATTCGCGCTCTGCTACTTTACACACTAAATGCGTTCATTTTCAGGGACCGCTACCCTGAAAATGAACAAATAAACAAACAATTTCATCAAATTGTTCCGCTTGGGGTAGTGGGCCCCAAGTAAGGAACACATAAAGAATAGAGATTAGCAGAGCGCGAATTTATAAGTCCCTTTGTTAAAAGTTTTTGAAAGGGGTCGAGGG
Organism: Clostridia bacterium; assembly: GCA_017411885.1. The sequence continues at coordinate 11,281 of JAFQPF010000106.1, read as the reverse complement.
GGAAACTTTTCTCAAAAAGTTTCCCCCTCGCAATAAATAACCTCACTTAATAAAATCAAATTCAAAATCATAGATCGAAACGGTGTCGCCGTCGGTAACGCCGGCAGCTTCGAGCTGTTCGATCAGGCCGCTTGATTTAAGTATACGCTGGAAGTAAGAAAGGCTTTCTCGGTCGTCGAAATTGATCGAGCCCATAAAGTTATAGAGCCAATCACCCTCGACGTAATAGACGCCGTCCTCGAAGCGGATATCGACCGTGCGGTCGTCTGTATCGACCACGACCTCGGGCACGTATTCAGCCTCATAATACTCGATAGGCGGCAGGGACGAAAGCGTTTCTGCCGTAACATTTACAAGCTCGTTTATATTTTCGCGTGTTGCGGCTGAAACGTAGACAAGCCTTGCGCCAAGCTCATTTTTAACGAAGCTTTCAAACGCCGACAGATCTGTGTCGGGATCAAGCACGTCGCATTTGTTTGCAACTACTATCTGCGGACGTGACGCGAGCTTTTCGCTGTAGCCTGCAAGCTCGGAGTTTATCTTTTTAATATCGTCGATCGGATCGCGCCCCTCGCTTGAGGAGATATCGACCACGTGGAGTATGAGTCTGCATCTGTCTACGTGGCGAAGGAAATCGTGACCAAGTCCCGCGCCCTCGCTTGCTCCCTCAATAAGACCGGGAATGTCGGCGCAGATAAAGCCGTTGCCCTCGCCCGCGCTTACGACTCCAAGCACAGGTGAAAGTGTTGTGAAGTGATAGTTGGCGATCTTCGGCCTTGCGGCGGAGATCATCGAAAGTATGGAGGATTTGCCTACGTTGGGGAAGCCGACGAGCCCTACGTCGGCGAGCATTTTAAGCTCTAAGATAACCTCTCTCTCCTCGCCCTTGGTGCCGTTTTTGGCAAAGCGGGGAATCTGACGGGTAGGTGTCGCAAAGCGTCTGTTACCCCATCCGCCGCGGCCGCCCTTGCAGATGATCGCCGGCTCGCAGTTTGACATATCCTTGATTATCTTTCCGCTTTCGGCATCCTTGATGACCGTGCCCTGAGGCACCTTGATTATAAGATCCTCGGCGGTTGCGCCGTGGAACTTTGAGGGCATACCGTCACCGCCGTTTTTGGCGATGAATTTACGGTGATATCTGAAGTTTATCAGCGTATTTGTGCCCTCGTCTATTTCAAAAACGATGTTGCCGCCGTTGCCGCCGTCTCCGCCGTCGGGGCCTCCGCGCGCGACGTACTTTTCGCGGTGAAAGGACACGCATCCGTTACCGCCGTCGCCCGCCTTAATATAAATTTTTACGTTATCTACAAACATTTTCTTCTCCGTTCTTATACTGTTAGTTGCACATTTCAAGCAAAGTTTTTTCGTCTATCACGCTTACACCGAGCGCACTTGCTTTGTCAAGCTTGCTTCCCGCCTCGTCGCCTGCTACAACGTAGTCTGTTTTCTTTGAAACCGAGCCTGAGACCTTGCCTCCGTGAGAGGTGATAAGCTCACTTGCCTCGGAACGGCTCATATTCGGAAGCGTGCCTGTTAAAACAAAGGTCTTGCCCTCGAAGCGATCGTCAAGCTTTACCGTTTTATCTGCGCATACCACACCGCTTTGCTTGAGCGCGTCTACTGTCGCGCGAGTTTGCGGATGTGCAAAGAAGTCGACAATATATTTTGCGGTCACCTGACCGATGTCGTCAAGCGCGCACAAAGCATCAATATCCGCTTCAAAGAGCTTTTCGATGTCGCCGAAATGACCTGCGAGTGCCTGCGCGGTCTTTTCGCCTGTCTGACGAATTCCAAGTGCGTAAATAAGCCTTGCAAGACCGCGCTCCTTGGATTTTTCGATCGCCGCGATAAGCTTTTTCGCGCTCGTTTCGCCCATTCTCTCAAGGTTTTCTACATCTTCTGCCTTTAGCTTATATATGTCTGATGCGCCCTTTACAAGTCCTGCTTCTATCAAAAGCTTTACTACGGCAGGGCCCATTTTGTCTATATTCATGGCATCCTTGGATGCGAAATGTGCAAGCGTGCGCTCAAGCTGTGCCGGGCATTCACCGTTGGTGCAGTAGTATGCCGCGCCGCCCTCATAGTTGATTATCGGCTCACCGCAGGAGGGGCAGGTGTGTGGCATATTGAACGCGGTCTCGCTGCCGTTTCGCTTATTATCAAGCGCGCGCACGATCTCGGGGATAATATCCCCTGCCTTTCGTACTATAACCGTGTCGCCGATCATTATTCCGCGCTCTCTTATAAAATCAAGATTGTGGAGCGTTGCGCGGCTCACGCTTGTGCCTGCAAGCCTTACCGGCTCAAGGATGGCAAGCGGAGTGAGCACTCCCGTTCTTCCGACCTGTATCTGTATGTCAAGAAGCCTTGTTTCTTTTTCCTCGGGCGGAAATTTGTATGCTACCGCCCATTTCGGTGTGTTGGTGTTTTCACCTATCTCACGTCTTGCAGAGAGCGAATTTACCTTAATGACCATTCCATCTATGTCATAGGCAAGCTCGTCGCGTATTTTTCCGATGTATTCTATATATTCGATTATTTCTTCATAGGTGTGAAGCACTCTTGCTTCGGGTATTACGTTAAAGCCGAGCGAGCGCATATAATCAAGCGTATCGCTGTGGCGTGAAAGCTCGCGGCTTCCTGCCTGATAGTTAAAGACGAATATATCAAGTCCGCGAGACGCGGTGATCTTCGGGTCAAGCTGACGAAGTGAGCCTGCCGCCGCGTTTCTCGGGTTTGCGAACAACGCCTCTCCGCTTTGCTCACGTCGCTCGTTAAGCCTTAAAAAGCTTTCGCGCGGCATATATACCTCGCCTCTGACCTCGACATACTCCTCGTTTTGCGTAAGCTTCATCGGAATACTTTGTATCGTGCGCAGATTTTCGGTGATATTTTCGCCCACCTTGCCGTCGCCTCTTGTTGCGCCGCGCACAAAGAGTCCGTTTTCGTAAACAAGCGACACTGAAAGACCGTCTATCTTGCATTCTACCGAAAAGCCGTCGTTTCCCATATCGGGTGAAACTCTGTCTACGAAAGCCTTGATCTCATCGTAATCAAACACGTCCGAAAGGCTTGAAAGCGGCACGTTGTGAGAAACCTTTTCAAAGCCCTCAAGCAAGCCGCCGCCCACCTTTTTGGTGGGGGAATCGGGCGAATCGTATTCGGGAAATTCACTTTCAAGCGCGATAAGCTCGTAATACATACGGTCGTATTCAAAGTCGGAAATTTCAGGAGCGTCAAGCTCGTGATACCGCTTTGAATGATAGCGCAATTCCTCGCGCAGGGCTTCTATTTTCTCTTTTGCTTCCAAAGGAGTAAAGCTACTCATTTTTTACCAATCCTTTCGGCTTCCCTGTCATAAAGAGCCTCAAGAGCCCTTGTCATCGCCTGAGCCGTAAATCTTTTTCTGTATATTTCACCTGCGCCCTCGCCGAGCTTTTTTACAAGCTCGCGGTCAGCTTCGAGCTTAAGTATTGCGTCTGCGATCGCGTTTTCATCGCGCTTGGGCACGAGCATACCGTTTACACCCTCGCTTATCATAGCGGGATTTCCGCCGAATATTGACGCGAGCGTGGGCTTTGAAAGGCTCATCGCCTCGGCTATCGCAAGGCTTGAAGCCTCGGTACCCCACGAGCAGTTTACGTTTAGGTCGGTGATGTTCATATATCCGGCAACGTCGTTTGTAAAGCCTGTGAATATCACCTTGTTATCAAGTCCGAGCGAGTGAGCGAGAGCCTTAAGCTCATTTTCAAGCGCGCCCGTGCCGACAATAAGGAATTTTATATTGTCGCGCTTTTCGCACACAAGCTTTGCCGCGCGGATAAAGTAGTCGTGACCCTTAACATCCTCAAGACGCGCGCAGATCGTGCATACGAAATCATCCTTGTCAATACCGAGAGAGGCGCGAAGTGATAGCTTTTCTTCGTCGTTTCTTGATGCAAGTCCCTCAACGCCGTTCATAATTACCGTGATCTTCTTCGGATCTACACCCGTGTCGGTGAGGTTTTTCGCCGCCGCGTCAACAACGGCTACGATAGCCGTGGAAAGCGTGTTGTTGACAAGACCGCTTATCTGCTTTTTCGGAAAGCGCGTGTCGGCGGGCGAAAGGTCAAACGCGCAATGGCGCGTGTATATACGCGAGCGCACGCCCGCAAGATATGCGGCAAGCTTTGCGCTCAGCGAGGAATGAGTGTGTACGATGTCGGGCTTAAGCCTTTTTATAATACCGTAAAGCTCGGTCACGGCACAAGGCTCAAAGGATTTGTCCTTGCCGTGCTTTGTAAGTATCGGCGTATATCCTGCCTTTTCAACCTCCGGGATAAGTAAGCTTCCCTCGGGAAGAGCGACGTACACGTCAAAGCGCGTGCGGTCAAAATTTCTTAAATAGTGAACGAGTACCCTGCCTGCACCGCCGATATTCGTGTCGGTTATTACGTTAAGTACCTTTATCATTTCAATCTCCGTTCTTTTGCGAAAGCTTTCCTCTTGCAAGGGCTAAAAAGCCTGTCACTTCCTCAAGTCTTAAAACAAGGCAAAGCGCGAAGTAAACGATTACTCCGACAGCAACGCCGACTATAAGCTTCAAGAGTGCGTTTTCAAATACAGCTGCGGAAAAATACACAGCTACAGCCATTACAAGCGAAGCAATTATCATTTTAGCAAGCTCGCGCATATCCGAAAGAGTAAAAAGCACGCCCTCTTTTTTTGAAAGTGCCGCGTAGTTAAAGATGCATCCCGCGATAAGCGCAAGCCCCGAGGCAAGCGCGATCCCGCCAAGCCCAAAAGCTTTGGAAAGGGGGAACACGAGTATAAAGTTTACCGCCATGGCGATAAAGGATGCGTACATCGGTAATTTGAAGTCCTTGCGCGCGAAGAAGGATTTTGTAAGCACCTCGTTTGCCGCGGCAAAGATCATACCGACCGTGTATGCGCGAAGCGCGGTAGATGTCATTGAAACGTCATAAGCGTTAAACTCACCGCGCTCGTAGATTATCGAAACCAGCGGCTCTGCAAGCACGATAAGCCCTAAGCTCATCGGAAGTATAATAAGCGCAAGAATACGGATGGAGGAAAGCATAAGCCTGTTCGCTTCCTTGCTTTCACCGCTCGCACTTGCCTTTGAGATGTAAGGGAATAAAAGATTTGTCGCCACGTATGAAAATACGCCGATAAGGATAGTGTAAAATCTGTTTGCGTAGCCGAGCGCCGTAACCGCCCTGCCTGCATCTATTCCCGAAGCAAAACGGGTGTTGATAAGCGAGCATACGGGGCCGGTCCAGGTGCCGAGCAGTATCGGCAGCGCACCGCCTGCCGCCTGTTTTATGTAGGGTGAGCGCAGGTTTAAGCGCATACGGTAGCGGTATCCGAGCGAGTTTAGCCGCGGAAGCTGCACGAATGCCTGCAATACCCAGCCGATAAGCATTGAAAGCGAAAGCCCGATTATGCCGAAGCGCGTGTCAAGCGTGAACAGATATATTACCATAACCCCGTTTGAAACGAGGCTGATTATAGCGGGGATCTTAAATTCACCGAGCGATAAAAGCACGCCTACAAAGGCAAACGCAAGACCGGTAAAGATTATCATCGGGAACATTATCCGTGTCAGCGTGACCGACAGCTCCTTAGCCTCTGCTGACGCATCGGGGATGAGGAATTCCACAAGGGGAGAAGCAAGTGCCACGCCGATAAGCGCGATAACAAGGCAGATTATCAGTATAAGAGTGATATAATGATCCGCAAATTCAAACGCTTTATCCTTGCTTTCCTTTACCAAAAGCTCGTTGAAAATCGGGATAAATGCGGCGGTAACGACACCGCCGATAACGAGATCGAACAAAAGAATGGGAAGTCTTGATGCGGCATCGTAAGCAATAGCATCAACGGTCGTGCCGTAGCTTGCGGCGATAAGCATATCGCGCAATAATCCGAGCGCCTTTGACATTACGGTAGCGATCACCATAAAGACCGCGCTTTTCATAAGCTTTTCGCCCTTATTCTGCATAAAAGCTCCCCCTTTCTTACTCTATCCTTACAATTATACTATAAATGCGCCCGATAATCAAGAGTTTTCCGAATATTTACTCTTCGCTCTCAAATAACGAGCCGAAAATTTCAAGAAGACGGAATTTTACCTTTATTTCCCCGCTTTCGTTTTCGGTAATAAGGCGGATCTGGTCGGGAGTAAAGCCTGCCGCTATGAATTTTTCGCTATCCTCGGTGTAAACGTAAGAGCCGGATGAGGCTTTTGATTCAGACTTTGTCGCGTGGGATAGGCATAGCGTGGGGAAAAGCACGCACCACCAGTTTTTACCCTCGGCATTACCTATGCGAATGATCAGCGATTCATATTTTCCGGCAGGCAGAGTAACGCCGTCATAGCTTTTGGTCGGGTAATGCTCGCGTGTGAGCGAAAGCGTGATGTCATGCCTGTTTCCGATAGCCGTGCGCGCCGCGTCAAGCAGACGCGCGCCGTTTTTGTTTATCGCAGACTTCGCGTCTTCAAGCGTCTGTACGCCGTTTTCCTTGTAGATACTGTCAAGCTCGCACAAAACCGCGTCGCGCACCAATAGCTTTTGCGCCTGATCCTGCTTACTGTCCGAATTTGCCAAAACGTGCAGCCTTAAGACCTTGGAATAAATTTCCGTGTCATCATTACCCGGCATATACGCCGCGCTTGAGTAGGCAAGCAAAAATGCCGCCAAAATAAAGGAAATGTACCTTTTAATAAAGCCTTCGGTGTTCATAATTCTGCTCCTTTTTTTATAACAAAAACTGAATTTACCGTATTATTGCCCCAGCCAAGGATAAAAATTCAAAAAATCGTATTGAACTGTTGCCGTATGTCTGCTATAATAGTTGTTGTAGTATTGGAATTTCAGCTTTTTAAGGAGAAAAAATGAAAAGCATATTTGTCAAAGCAATAAGCGCACTTTGTGCGGTGATATTTATACTTAATACCCTGCCTGCGGTATACGCCGCCGACACGGAAAGGCTTGCTGATGTCATAATCAGCACGGAAAGGGAGTATTTCGCCGATCTGTCGGTGGCACGCGAGTCTCTGCTTGCGCTTTGCAAGGGAGAGCTTGAGATAAATAAGGAATATACCCACGCCCTTTTCGGCTTCGGCGCGAAAATGCCCGAAGGCCTTGCGGCCGCGCTTGATGAAAGCGAGCTCTTTGACGTGCATATCTGCGGATACTTTGAGCCGCTTTACGAGCAAACGCTCAAGTACGATACCGCCACCGCCTATGCCTCGGATATGCTTGGCATAAAGCCGGCTCAGGATAAAGGGTATCTCGGAAGCGGAAGAATTATTGCGGTAATAGACAACGGCTTTGATGTAAACCACGAGGTCTTTTCGGGGAAATTAAGCGATCCCGCGCTCACGAAAGAGGATATAGACAGACTTACAGGCGATGATATGCTCAACACCCAGGGCCTGCCCGAAGATCAGAGCGTATATGTCAGCGAAAAGATCCCGTTTGCCTTTAATTACGCGGCAAAGACCTCCGACGTTTCAACTCTTGACAGTCACGGAACGCACATTTCCGCGATAATCGCGGGAAAGAGCGAGGACTTTTCGGGAGTTGCGCCCGAGGCGCAGCTGCTTCTTATGAAGGTCTTTGATGCGAGAACCACCAACGCCTCCGAGCAATACGTGGTCTCGGCAATAGAGGATGCGATGTCGCTGGGTGCTGACGTAATAAACTTAAGCATCGGCTCCTATTCGGGCACCTACGATCAGACGAGAGGATCGATCATTGATAAGATCGCAAAAACTGTCACACAGGCAGGTGTAACCGTGGTCTGCGCGGCAGGAAACGACGGCACTGTCGGCGAAACAAGCTCGTTTGCGCGATATTTTGAGCTTCCGTATCCGCTGGCAGGCATTCCCGATTACGGTACGGTAAACCACCCCGGAGTGATCGATGAATTCATTTCGGTGGCAAGCGCGCGCAATACGCACGTCTGCTTTGATACGCTTATGCACAAGAGCGAAAGCGGAAAGCTTACGCGTATCTATTACACAGATACCAACGCGAGCCTCGGTATCATCAAGACCACCTTTGTAAAGCATTTTGACACACAAACTCTCGAATACGTGCCCGTTCCGGGATACGGCAGACTCACCGATTATGATAATATCGACGTAAACGGCAAGCTTGCGCTTATAAAGCGCGGAGAGATACAGTTTGCGGAAAAGGTAGGCTATGCCGCGCAAAAGGGTGCCGTAGGTGCGATAGTTTACGATTATATGGAAGGCCCCGAGGTATATATGGAGCTTGCGGGATGCACTATTCCGGCGGTGTATATATCAATGGCGGACGGCGAATTTCTTTTAAGAGCAAAGAATAAGCAGATCGTGCTCGACAGCGCGCTCGGTGAATTTGTAGAAAACGAATACGCGTATACGATGTCCGATTTTTCCTCTTGGGGAGTAACTCCCGAGCTTAAGCTCAAGCCCGACGTAACGAGCGTCGGCGAAAGCATATATTCGGCGGCGCCGGGCAATACATATACCTCACTTTCGGGTACGTCTATGGCGACACCCTTTATCACGGGAATCGCCGCGCTTTTGTGCGAAAGAATAGAAGAGGAAAAGATAAATCTTTCGTCAGAAAAGCGTCCGGAATTTATAAAAAACGTGATTATGAACAGCGCCGCACCTCTGAGTGATCCCGAAACCAAGGTTTATATCTCGCCCAGAAGCCAGGGCGCAGGCCTTGCGGATCTGGAGGCGGCACTGAGAACAAGAGTGCTTATAACAAACGCCGAGGGCAAAAGCCCGCTCAAGCTTGAAAAGCTCGGCTCCTACAGATACGCGCTTGATTTCACGCTTGAAAACAAATTCGACAACGCGCTTGATTTTGAGCTTTCGCTTGCCTTACTTTGCGATGAGTTCGCGACGATCGACCTTTCGGTAAACGGCGAGGAAAAGGATTATATTTTCAACACGCTTACCTCGCGCGCTCTTAAAAAAGCAAAGATAAGCGTTGAAAACACCGGGAAAATAAGAAAGACCGGAGAAAACACCTTCAGTCTTGAGCTTGCACCCGCAGAAAAGCTTTCGGGCAGATTTGTGATCACCCTTGACGGCGAAGAGCTTGCCGAAAACAAGGTCTTTGAAAACGGATATTTCATAGACGGATTTTTGCTTGCAGATGGCACAGGAGTCCACAGCTCGCTTCCCTTTACCGGATTTTTCGGCGATTATGAAAGCGCGGATATCTTTGATAAGACGGTATACGGCGCAGAGCTTCCCTTCTTCACCGGAAACGCGCTTGCGTCAAAGCTTTCGGACGGCAGCCTTCGTATTCTGGGAAGCACCGACGGAACTGTTAACAAGGCGGACAGCTCGCTTGTTGCCTTTTCTCCAAACGGTGACGGAAACTTTGATACGCTTATATATTCGCCCTCCCTGCTTCGCAATATTTCGGGCTTTGGATTTGAAATAACCGACGCTGACAAAAAGGTCATATATTCCGACAGCTTTGCGAAAAATCCGCTTGTAAAGGGCGGAGCCGAAAGAAACGAAACGCTTGAGATATGGGACGGAAGCGACGGACTTTTTCAGGATTATATCTTTGAGGACGGTAAGTATACGGCAAGGATCACCGCCCACAGACAGGGGCAGAAAACACCTCAGAGCATAGAGCTTGATTTTGTGATCGATACCGAAGCACCGAAGTATTGGCTTGCCTCATACGAAAACAAAAACGGCTTGAGTAATATCACCATAGGATTAAAGGATAACCACGCGATAAAGGACATCCGATTCTATAACGATAGCGGCGAAGAAGTGGAGCTTAAGAGCAAGGATGATCTGCCGAAGGATTCGCAAAGCGCGTTTATAAGCTATGACGTGACAAAGATAAACGACAGCCATATATGGGCGGACATCACAGATTTTGCAATGAACACCAAAACGGTTAAGATCCGTATTCCGTAAAAAAAGGATGAAAATATGAAGCTTAAAATAAGTCTGACGGCGCTTTTGCTTGCGGCAACCGTCGTCATCCCGGTCTTTCCCGCCTTTAATATGCAAGGGCAGACCGACAGCGTTATAGTAAGCCTTTGCAAAGGAGCGCAGACAAAAGAGATCGTAAACGAGCTTGGCATAAAGCCCGATTATGAGTATATGCTTTTGTTCAACGGCTTTTCGGCAAGGGTCGATGATAAAACGCTTGGCAAAATAAAGGCTCACCCGCAGGTCGAAGCGGTCTATAAGGACAGCGAATACAAGCCGCTTTCAAGCGAGGTAAGCCAAAGTGAATACAAGATCATCTACGCGCCGGGATGCGAGCCGGATAACGATCCGACACGCGGCAAGGGCGCGGTGGTCGCCGTGCTTGACGACGGTTTTTATCTTAAAAGCCGTGTGTTTACTCTTTCGGACGACAGCGTGCAAAAGATAAGCCACACCGATATAAAGAACAATCTTCACTTCACAAGAGCATATTACCTTTACGGCAATATCTCGGCAGATAAGGTATACTACAGCGAAAAGCTTCCCTTTTGCTTTGATTACGCGAATATGGACGCAAAGCCCGAGCCGCTTTCAGATCACGGCACGGCGATGTTAAGCCTTGCGGTCGGAAACGATCCCGAGGGCAATATCCGTTCGGGAGCGCCTGCGGCACAGGCTCTCGCAATGAAGGTTTATGACAGCGAAAGCAATACCGCGAAAAGCTCGGCGATAGTCGCCGCGCTTGAGGACGCGTACATTCTCGGCGCGGATTCGGTCTGCTTAAGCCTTGGTCAGCCCTGCGGTTACTCGGAATATGGGTATTATGACGTTATAACAGAAAAGGCGATCGAAAAAATAAGCTCGCTTGGCGTAAATATCGTCTGCGCGGCAGGCAACGACGGCACGCTCGGTAAGGGCTCGGTCTTTGACACGCACTACGGATACTATGAGCCGACGACGAAAACGCTTGATTTCGGTACGGTAAACGCTCCGTCAAGCCTTCCGGGTACGCTGAGCGCGGCGAGCGCAAACGATTTTATCGCAAGAGCCTATGCCTTCTATCTTCCCGCAGCACAGGCATATATTCCCTACAGCGACACTAACGCGCAGATAGTTGAAAGCGGAGAAAAACGCTTCGATATTCACTTCGCACATCAGACCCTTGAATATATTCCGATAGGCGGTCTCGGCGCGAAGGAGGATTATCTTGTAAACGGCGAGCCCGTGGATGTAAAGGGAAAGCTTGCGCTTATAAAGCGCGGCGAGCTTTCGTTTGTGGAAAAGGTCAATAATGCCGCCGATATGGGGGCT
>JAFQPF010000105.1 GCA_017411885.1 Clostridia bacterium | reverse complement strand
GATACCTAAGGGGAAAACCGAAAAGGTTTTTCCCCTTAGGCGTGCCTTTGGTTACTTTCATCACGTGATGAAAGTAACTCCCCCGGAAGGGTAACAAACGCCTACACGAAACAAAAACAGGTACCACCAACACACCATCAAAACCAAACACCACCCCCACCCAAAACAAGGAGTAAACCATGCTTGGAAAAACTATAGCAGCCGTGTCAACGCCATACGGTAAGGGCGGCGTTGCGCTTATACGTATATCGGGCGAGGATGCAATAAGCATCGCCGAGCGTATCTTTGCGCCCAAAAACCAAAAGCCGCTCGGAGAAAATATTCCAAGACACGCCGTTTACGGCGATATTCTCTCCGATGGCGTTATAATCGACGACGGGCTTGCGTATATATACAAGGCACCCGGCTCGTATACGGGTGAGGACACGGTTGAAATATGCTGTCACGGCGGTATTCTTCTTACAAGCAAGGTGCTTGAAGCGGCAATTATCGCCGGCGCAGAATACGCGGAGCCGGGTGAATTTACCGAGCGAGCCTTTCTTAACGGAAAGCTCGGCCTTACCGAGGCGGAAGCTGTAATCAACCTTATAGATGCGCAAAGCGATGAGCAGATAAAGCTTGCGGCATCTCATCGCAAGGGCGTGCTTTCAGCAAAAGCAGACGCGCTTTACAAGCAGATACTTTCGCTTCTTTCAAGCACATATGCCTACATCGACTACCCGGACGAGGATCTTACCGATATACCCACAAACGAGCTTAAAGACCGTCTTGCAGAGATAGAAAGCGAGCTTTTGTCGCTTGAAAAAAGCTACAGAACCGGAAAAGCGGTAAGCGAGGGCATAAAAACGGTCATTGTTGGCAAGCCGAATGCGGGAAAAAGCAGCTTGCTTAACCTGATTTTAGGAAGCGAGCGCGCAATAGTTACAGACATCGCAGGTACAACGCGCGATATTATCGAGGAAAGCGTCAAGCTTGAGCATATTATGCTCCGTATAGCCGACACGGCAGGCATCCGCAACACAGAGGACACGGTTGAGCGGATCGGAGTTGAGCGCGCATATGAAAAGCTTGCAGAGTCCGAGCTTATAATCGCGGTATTCGACGGCTCGCGTGAGCTTGAAGCCGAGGATATTGAGCTTATTGACAGAATAAAAGGCGAAAGCAAAAGCGTGATCGCGGTAATAAACAAGATCGACGTGGGTAAAAACGAAAAAACGCACTCGGCGATCAACGAAGCCTTTGAAAACGTCGTTTGCCTGTGTGCAAAGGATGATGAAAGAGGCAGAAACACCCTTTTTGAGCTCGCAGAGAGCTTTTTCATAAACGGAGATATAGATTACGACACAAACGCGGTAATCGCAAATTCGAGGCAATTTGCGGCTGTCAGAGCCGCACGCGAATGTGTTGCACGCGCATACAGCGCGCTAAATGACGGATATACGCAGGATATTGCCGGAATGGACCTTGAACAGGCGCTTTCTCATATAGGCGAGCTTGATTCAAGAAGTGTGGGCGAGGATATAGTGAGCGACATATTCAGCCGCTTCTGTATCGGAAAATAAAAAACGGTCAAAAGACCGTTTTTGAGATGTTATTCCGTAATAGCTTCTTCATACTCGTGAGCCTCTGCAAGAGCAAGCTCGCGGTTGTACGCATCGAGCACAGCCTCTTCAAGCTCTACTCTGAAGCTTGAGTTGATGGGATGAACAATATCGCGATAGGTTTCGTCGGGGTTCTTTCTGCTGGGCATAACGATGAAGAATTTGTCTCTCGCGTTGATGACCTTAATGTCGTGAACTGCAAGCTGATCGTCGAAGGTTACCGATACGACCGCCTTCATCGGTCCCTCTTCAAATAATTTGCGTACTTTGATGTCTGTGATTTTCATAAGTGCCTCCGATTAAAATTGTTTTTTGGTCGACAAATATTTTACATTAAATTTGTTAATTCTTTGATAACAAAGTAACAATTTTTTAGAAATTTTACAATAATTTTATTGCAAATTTATACAAAACGTCCAAAATGTAAACATATTTGCCGATTTGATTACCAATTATATTATTGCACCAAAGAAAGACAATTATTACACCGAACCGAAAATTACGGAAAATTTTTTAAGAAAGATAATAAGGTGGGGAGAATATGTACAAAAGCATTCATACGAAAGAAGAGATCGCACAGATTCTGAAAACGGCAAAAAGGATATTTTTTGTAGGAATCGGCGGGATCAGTATGTCCTCTCTCGCGCACATTTCGCGCGAAAACGGATACGAGGTTTCGGGAAGCGACAGATGCGCATCCGTAATATGCGACCGTCTTGAAGAAAAGAATATCAAGGTATATTATTCTCACGACGCCGAAAATATAAAGGGTTGCGACGCCGTGGTCTATTCGGCGGCGATAGCTGAGGACAATCCCGAGCTTGTCGCGGCAAAAAAGTCGGGCATACCGCTTATATACAGGGCGGATTATCTTGGCTATATTATGAGCAAATATAATCATCGCATCGGCATATCGGGTATGCACGGAAAAAGCACGACCACATCTATGAGCGCGCTCATTTTTATGGAGGCAGGCGATCCGACCGTCGTTTCTGGCGCGGTAATGAACGAGCTTGAGGGCGGCACCTACAGAAGCGGCAGTGACGGACGCTTTGTAATGGAGGCGTGCGAATATTGCGACTCCTTCCTATCCTTTACCCCGAATATAGCGGTGATTCTTAATATAGAAATGGATCACCCCGATTATTTCAAGGATCTTGACCAGATCAAGCACTCGTTTGCTTCATACGCGGCTATTGCCTCGGACGGATACGTTATCGCAAACGGAGATGACGCCAACGTCCTTGACGCGCTTAAGGAGCATAAGGGCAAGATCATTTACTTCGGACTTGGAGAAAACGCCGGCTACAGGGCGGTTAATATAAGCTACGACGGCGGACATCCTTGCTTTGATATAGAAAAAAGCGGAAAATATTTTATGTCGGTAAGGCTTTCGGTAACGGGCGAGCACAATATAATGAACGCGCTTGCAAGCGCCGCGGCAGCCGATCTGTGCGGTATTGACAGCGATACCATCGCGCGCGGACTTTATAAATTCAAGGGCGCGGCGAGAAGAATGGAATACAAGGGAAGACTTGAAAACAAGGCGGATATTTTTGAGGATTACGCGCATCATCCGACCGAGATACGCACGACTTTAGCAGGGGTAAAAAAGCTTGCCAAGGGTGATATATGGTGCGTTTTCCAGCCTCACACCTATTCGCGCACCTTTAATCTTTTTGAAGATTTTGCCGCCTCCTTTGGCGGAGTCAGGGCAATTTTTGCCGATATTTACGCGGCGCGCGAGGTAAACACCTTCGGTGTAAGCTCGCAAATGCTTGCTGAAAGGGTAGAGAACGCGATCTATCTTGAAAGTTTTGAAAAAATAGCCGATTACTTAAGAAAAAACGTGAAAGAAAACGATATGATAATCGTAATGGGCGCGGGCGATATAAACAAGCTTTGCGCTTTGCTTGAGGATTAAAAAATGATAAAGTTTCTTATGCCCGACGCGATTTTTGACAGCTTTAAGGACATAACGCCCGAATTTTTGTCGCAAAAGGGAATACGCGCGCTGCTTCTTGATATAGACAACACGCTCGTTACCTACGATGATCCCGACCCGACCGACGAGGTCATATTATGGCTTAAGTCGATGGAGGAAAACGGTATCAAGGCGGCGTTTGTTTCAAACAACGAGGATCCGTCAAGGGTAGAAAGATTTAACAAGGAGCTTGGTTATTTCGCCGTAAGCCGTGCCGGCAAGCCGCTTCCCGGCGGCTTTAAGCGTGCGCTTGAATTTATGGGCGTTGAGCCCAAAGAGGCGGCGTCGATAGGAGATCAGATCTTCACCGACGTATGGGCGGCGAAAAATACGGGAGCTTATGCCTTTCTCGTGCCGCCGATAAAGGACAAGACCACCCTGTTTTTCAAGACCAAAAGGCTTCTTGAGCGACCGATAATAAAAAGATATAAAAAGCTTAACGGCGGTAAATAATAAAAATAAGGAGAATTATATGTCAGCATTATTCGGACCGGGCGGTAACAGCGAAAGCTTTTACGACGAGGGTAATAAGCATACGGTACAGGCACCTGCGTGGCTTGTGAAAAAGGGGCTTGACGCATATGAATACCAGGCGGGCAACGGTATCACGGGAAGTGACGAAACGCTTGCAAAAATAGGTGCAGCGGCAAGAGAAAACGGCATAAAAATGTCTATCCACGCGCCGTATTTTATCTCGCTTTCGGGCGTTGATATCGAAAAAAGGCTCAAGAGCATCGATTATATAAGAAAAAGCCTGCACGCGGCAAAGCTGCTTGGCGCGGACACGATCGTAATACACGCCGGAAGTGCGGCGAAGATCACGCGCGATGAGGCGATGAGACTTGCCTCCGACACACTTTACAAGGCGGCACAGGAGTTTGAGGGCGAAAGCGTTCACTTCGGCATCGAAACGATGGGCAAGATCAATCAGCTCGGTACGCTTGAAGAGGTTTTGGAGCTTTGCAAGGTCGCGGATATTTATTATCCGGTTGTAGACTTCGGGCATCTCAATTCGCGCAACATCGGCGCGTACTACACAAGCGAAGACGATTACAAGCGCACCTTTGATCTGATCGGCGATACTCTCGGAGACAAATACGCGCAGACGCTCCACTGTCATTTTTCAAAAATAGAATTCACAGGTGCCGGCGAAAAGAAGCACGTGCGCTTTTGCGACGAGGGCTTTGAGCCGCCATTTGAGCCGCTTTGCAATTATATCGCAAAGGCTGGGCTTGAGCCGAGAATTATCTGCGAATCGGCAGGAACTATGGCTGATGACGCGCTTTTGATGAAAAAATGTTACCTTGAAGCGTTAAAATAAGTTGCATTTCACCCGAAAATGCACTAAAGTATTAAAAAATCGCAATTTCTTTTGTGTTTTTTCACTTTTTTTAGAAATAACTATTGAAAAATAGTGAAATATATTGTAAAATATAGATAATGGAAAAATCTGTGTGCCGGACGGCACCGATTATCCTTAAATTATTTGGAGGTTTACTCATGGTAGTAGCTGGAGATTTTAAGAATGGTATAACTTTTGACATGGATGGCAACGTAATGCAGGTTGTTGAATTCCAGCATGTCAAGCCCGGTAAGGGAGCAGCGTTTGTAAGAACAAAGCTCAAGAACGTAATTTCCGGAGCAGTAATCGAAAAGACTTTCAGCCCGACTGATAAGTTTGAAAACGCGATCGTTGAAAGAAAGAAGATGCAGTATCTTTACAGCGACGGCGAGCTTTATTACTTTATGGACAACGAAACATTTGAGCAGATTCCGCTTGACGCAGACAAGCTCGGCGATAGCTTCAAGTTCGTTAAGGAAAATATGGATTGCACCGTAGTTTCCTACAAGGGCAACGTATTCAGCGTTGAACCCCCCATCTTTGTTGAGCTTGAAGTAACAGATACAGAACCCGGCTTCAAGGGCGACACAGCAACAGGCGCTACAAAGCCTGCAACTCTTGAAACAGGCGCGCAGATAAAGGTTCCGCTTTTCATTGATATCGGTAACGTGCTCAGAATCGACACACGTACAGGCGAATATCTCGAAAGAGCGTAAGCTTTGCGAATATATCGCAAAATTCCGGCAATAATCTGTGTTATACGATGAAAGGGGACAGAGTTATGACAATTACTGAAAAGGTTGCATACCTTAAGGGACTTATCGAAGGACTCGAAATCGACGAGGCAAAGCCCGAAAGCAAAATAATCAAGGCTATGGCAGATGTTCTTGAGGATATCGCGCTTACGGTGACCGATCTTGAGGACGAGCTTGAAGGTCTTGACGAATATGTCAGCGAAATCGACGAGGACCTTGCGGCAATAGAGGATATTGCTTACGAGGACGACGAGGATTTTGATGACGAGGACGATGAAGATTACGACGAATACGACGATGAATGGGAAGACGAAGATACCGAGTTTTACGAGGTAATGTGCCCTCATTGCGGCGAGGTTGTATATCTTGACGAGGATATTGATCCCACGAAAGTGATCTGTCCTGCTTGCATCAAGGAATTTGATATTACAGAAGATGCTTGCTCTCCTGCGGACTGTGAAGGCTGCAGCGGATGCGACAACGACTGATTTTTGGTAATATTACAAGAAATAAGCGGCCACAGGCTTTTGTCTGTGGTCGCTTTTTGTTGTTGGTGAGAGTGGGTTGTATTGATTTTGTTGGTGGTACCTGTTTTTGTTTCGTGTAGGTGATTGTTACCCTTCGGGGAGTCTATTTCTGTGCGGACAGAAATAGACGAAAGAACCGTCCAAGAGGAAACCTTACACGGTTTCTCCTTGGATATCCCCATCCCTTGGACTGAATTTGAAGATAAGAACCGCCTATACGGCGGATACGGTTGTCTACGGTGAGTGGTCTGCATTTGTTCGCATGCGGGCGATTCATGAATCGCCCGATTGCACGTACAATTTCATCAAATTGTTCCGCTTGGGGTAGCGGGCCCCAAGTAAGGAACGCATTTAGTGT
>JAFQPF010000104.1 GCA_017411885.1 Clostridia bacterium | reverse complement strand
GCTTCACAGAACGCTTATTGAGGCTGATGAGTTTTTAGCCTTTGAGAAGGTGCTTTCCGAGGTGTGGGAACACACCGAGAAGGAAGATGGATACGAGTATTCCCTTTTGCTTTCCGATGAGATGTTTTACTATTATCACGTGGCTCATATGGCGAAGCACTATATGCACGGCGGCTGCGGTATCAGACCGTTTATGGATATGTTTTTACTTCGTACAAGCGACGTGTCAACCGAGGAAAAAAGAAAAAAACTTCTTGAGGACGGCGGACTTTTGCGCTTTGCCGAGACTGCCGAAGCCCTTTCGTGCGTCTGGTTTGGCGATGATACTCACACCGATTTAACGAAAGCCATGGAAGAATACATAGTTGGCGCAGGTGTTTACGGTACTCAGGAAAACTACGTTGCAATCCAACAGTCAAGACGCGGAAACCGTTTCAAATACGTGCTTTCACGAATATGGCTTCCTTATGACAGACTTCGTCATTATTACCCCTCGCTAAACGGAAAGAAAATTTTTCTTCCCTTCTATGAATTCAGACGCTGGATGAGGCTTATCTTTTCAAAAACTACAAGACGGCGCTCTATAAATGAAATGAAGGCTTCAAGCAATCTTGATACTCAGAAGGCAAACGCTCTTGCCTCGCATATGCAAGAGCTTGGACTTTAAATTTTCTACACGTACCTCTACATAAATCCTATCAAAAGGTTTTAAATATGAAAATTGTTATTACCGGCTGCGCCGGATTTATCGGTCTTAACTTTTTGGACCTATGGCTGAAAAATCACCCCGACGATACGATTATAGGTATCGACGCATTCACTTATGCCGCAAATACCGAAGAGCTTTCAAGGCGTATCAGAGCAAATAAAAATTTTATCTTTTACCGCGCGGATATCTCGGATAAAGAGGCAATATTCAAGATTTTTGAGCGTGAGACACCTGATACCGTGGTGAATTTTGCTGCGGAGACACACGTTGACCGCTCAATAGAAAACTCGGAGATTTTCATTAAGACAAACGTTCTCGGAACACAGGTACTGCTTGACGCTTCTTTAAAATACGGCGTTAAACGGTTTCACCAAATTTCAACCGATGAGGTTTACGGAGACCTGCCTATTGAAAGCAGTGAAAAATTCAGCGAATCCTCTCCCCTCTTACCAAGCTCTCCATACAGTGCAAGTAAAGCGGCAGCGGATATGCTGGTGCTTGCTTACAGAAAGACGCACGGGCTCGGGGTTAGCATATCAAGATGCTCTAACAATTACGGAAAATACCAAAATAGCGAGAAGATGATTCCGCACACTGCGGAGCGACTTCTTTTTGGCGCAAGAGCCGAGGTTTACGGTAACGGAAAAAACGTTCGAAACTGGATACACGTCTCAGATCATTGCAGAGCTGTTGAGAAAATTATTTTCGAAGGGCGCGAGGGTGAAATATACAATATCGGAACAAACGATGATATTTCCAATCTTGAGCTCGTACTTAAGATATCCTCGTCAATAAGAAGAATTCTTATTTCGGAAATTGAATCCGACTCTATAGAGAGCTTTGATGACGATGCTAATTTAAAAAGCGATATCACCGAAGCCTTTGCAAACGAGATAACCGACAATATCGAATTCATCGCCGATAGACCCGGACATGACAGAAAATATTCTCTTGACTGCTCAAAAGCAAAAAGCGAGCTTTCCTGGAAGCCCGAGATTTCATTTGACGAAGGTCTTTATGATACCGTTAAATGGATAAAGGAGAATTATTAATAGTTTTTAAGACAAAAAAGCCTTAAATGCAACTTTAAGTTTGCATTTAAGGCTTTTTATTCAGTTACGCCTAAATCACTAAGCCAAATTAGGCATATCCTTCTTCGTCCTTGTTGTTCTTATAATCATTGCACATGCTGCACTCGTAGAGAACAACAGCGCCTCCCATATCATGGTAACCCTCAAAGTACTTTTCACAATCGGGACAATAATAATGGAACGACATACCGCAATAGCTACTATCGGTCTCCCTGGCATTTTCATGGTCGCACTGTCCATGCACGTGACCGTTACAAAGACTCTTTGTGCATCCGTCTACTCCGCAAATACCGTGATCTCCGACGTTTTTAATTCCGTGGCAGTCATCGCATGTTTCGAATGGAAGATTGAGTATAGCCACTACCTTCTTATCATTGTAGGTTGCGTCATATCCATCGGTCGTTGGCGGTGTTTCGGTAAACATTACGTAAGAAATCTTGGAAGCGTCAAATTCTAAGCTCTCTGTGTATCCGTTAGACATATAATCCTGAGCGTTCTTTTTATATACGGTGACCTTTGTGGGAACGTATTTTAATACAAAGTGATGTGTGTCAACGGTGCTTACGGCAAAGTCTACGCGGGCAATATCGACAAAGTCGAACATATCCTTACCCTTGATCGAGTAAATAATATAACCTGTTGATCTATCGTCTACGCTCACACTCATTTTAACCATAGTCGAATCGCTCTTACGCTCCACGATGAGACCAAGATAATTAACAGCTCTTACGGCCATAAAATATTCGCCCTCGCATCCGTGATAGAGCATATTTTCTCCGCCGCAAACAACACAGTACTCTTCGGAATAAAGCTTACCGCAGTTATCGCACGCATAGTTATTGTCGGCATCCTTATGTCCTAAGGGATCAAGCATAACGCCGGGCTCACACGGAATATGAGTGTCATTCTCAATTCTATAGGTGTATTCGCATTCGTAGCACGTATACGTGGCATACATACCGCCGTTTAAGCAGTCGGGCGTCATACCCTCAGAGGATTTTGTTACGTCCTTTTTGCACTTCGGACAGTATAACGTCATATCGTTTCTATCCACGCAGGTGCAGCAATTGAAGCACAGGTCACAATAAGGACATACTTCTTTTGCGGCAGCAGAACAGCAGGCGCAGTATTTTCCGCCGTAATTACAAATGATACACTCCATATATCCTGAGATGGACTCTTCGTCGTAAATAAATAACATCTTACAAACGTAACACATATAGTGAACGCGGGATGAATCACAGAAGCTGTAATCTACCTCATGGAGTCCGTCCTTGGTGTGATTGCAAATTTCACTTTCGGTACGGCAATAAGGACAAGGAATATCGGAGAATATTTCCTCTGTTACGTATACTCGATAGTAAATATCATTACATTCGGGACAGTAATAATGAGAATACTCGGCATTAGTCTCACAGTTTGAGTCAAAGCTCTGCATTGCGTGGGGATGCTCATTCATAGTAGGTTCGTCGGTACCTCCACCTACATCGCCGTGTCCCTCACAGCACGTTATAGTACAGTAACCGCAAATCTTACATTTCGCATGAACGTTATAAGATACTTCGCACTTCTCGCAGAAGAATAAGCACGAGCAGCAGTCATAGCATCTAAAGCATTCGGGACAACAATCCTCATACTTATATCTGTTATAGCATCCCGGGCATACCATGGAGCACTTGCAACAATTATCGCACGTTTCACAGTAGGAGCAATAATATTCATAGGGAACTATATTTCCGCACGCGGAACAAAGCTTCTCGCTTTCATCTATCGGAGGCTCTTCGCCTGAATTACAGTTATCGTGGTCGCCCATGCAAAGATAATCGCCGCAGTATTTACAGATGGGATGATCATCGCCTGGCATTCCGCAACCTGGACAGG
>JAFQPF010000103.1 GCA_017411885.1 Clostridia bacterium | reverse complement strand
GGATATCGTCCGGAATACTTGGAAGGATCACGTCTCCGAACCAATCAACGCCGAAGCTGCTGACTCCGCCGATTATCATATCCGAGCCTTCTATTGCCTTCGCCATCTCCTCGATCTGATAATATTTGACTCCATCGGGAAAATCTTTAGTAAATTTTGGGTGTCTGCCGCATTTAATGCACGCGTCGATTATATCGCGGTCAAGGTGGGTTCCAACCAAGCGAACCTCGTGACCATTCTCTCTTGCGGGAAAAGCAAGAGCCGAACCCATCATCCCCGAACCGATTATCGTTACTACTGCCATAATTTCTCCGTTCTGCCGCACACGCGACTTTTAATCATTCACGGTTAAATTATAGCAAAAAAACAGTTATTTGTCAATACAGAACGACGAGATTTCAGTCATTAATTTTATACGCTGAAATCCTTATAGACCTTTAGCTTACGGTTCAGGAAATCGGCAAATGGGATAAATATCAGCCCGAGTATTCCCCAAAATATACTGAAGGTAGGGCATATCTGCCCTTTGAAGTTATACGCCACGCCGCTGTAATCCCAGACGTTCATCTTCAGTATCATATTGAATATCACTCCGAATATCAGTTCCACCGCTGTAACTGCCAAAGCGCATACAATTGCTTTAACGATCAGCGGTATCCTTTTCATCTTTTCCGCTATCTTAGAAAAAAGCGAAAAGCATATGCCTCCCGCTATGAGCATAGACCAATGAGTGTATCCTCGCCACCAGATCTCTATAAGTCCGTATCCGACGGCGCCTATTATAAAAAAAACGGCGTATCTTTTAATCCAATTCATTACATCACCGTTTTTTATTATCTGCGATGCTTTGATTTATATACACAATTTTAAAACCTTTTATACTGTTGACAATTTTAAAATTTTGTTGTATACTTATAATAGTCCACTACAAAGGAGATTATTATGAAGAATTTCAGGTTTTTATTATTGCTTCTATGTCTTTGTATGCTACTTCCCGTTGCAGCTTGCGAAAGCAATGAAAACAACAATGACATCACCAACAACAAATACTATTATGACGATAGTTGCCGTGAAAGAGCAGAGGATCACATACCCTTCGGTTACAACCTCGAAAACCAAACCATCACTTTCTTCACTCGCGATTCAAACGATAAGCAGATCGTTGGCGACGGAGAATCCACAGATATCATTTATTCAAGAATACACGAGAGAAACCGTACCGTTGAAGAACGCTTAAATGTTGATCTTGCATTCACATCGACCAGCACCGATGATATGGTTGCGGATATGAAGAAAGAAATCTCTACCATGTCCACCGCCTGGGAAGTCGTTATCGTCCCCAGCTCGCATACTGTAGGTCAAAAGCTTTTCAACTATTTCCATAACTTAAACGACTCCAAGTATATTGATATTCACGAACGCTGGTGGCAGGAAGACTCTATTATGGAGCTTTCTATGGATAACATCAACTACCGTTTCCTTTTCGGAGATATCCATATCAGCAATACCCACCGCGCCGGATGTATCTTCTATAACAAAACTCTTTACGAGCAGTATATTTCACCCAACAAAGACCGCAATGATATCTACCAGACGGTTCTTGACGGGAACTGGACTCTCGAAGAGCTTGACCGCCTTGTTCGCAAAAGCCATATAGAGCGCGGTGGAGACGGAAGCAATGATATATATGGGCTTATAAAGCTTAACTCTGCTCTCGTTCACTTTATGCGCGAAGCCGCAGACATCAGAACATACGAAAGAAATAACTACGGTATGCCTGTATTCAATTTCAAGAATGACCGTTCTGTTTCATTTCTCACTCAGCTCAATAAATTAATGTACGAAAATCCCGGAACAAATATAAATAAAGAGGCAGGAGACTCCAATATAGATTTCGAAAGCGGAAATCTCGTCTTTGAAACAGCTGCGCTTTATACAGTTCTCCAAGCAGGCATGCGTGAGATGCGCGATGATTTCGGTATTCTCCCATATCCGAAATTCGACACCGACCAAGAAGAATACATCACGATGGTACACAACGCATCATTTGCTGTATCTATTCCGGTTTCCACCGATATAAACAGAGCCGAAGAGGAGATCAGTGCGGTCATCGAGGCTCTTGCTTCGGAAAGCTACCGCAACGTTTCCGTTTCATTCTACGAAACAGCTCTTAAAGCTGCGTACAACCGCGACGATCAATCTGCTCAGATGATCGACATTATTACCGGTCAACACGATACCGTAAAATCCAAAGTATTACGAAATTTCGCATTTGAATATGATAAATCTCTTAGCGGTATTTCGAATATTTTCTATTCTTTGATGAAGGAAAAATCCAATGATTTTGTCTCCAAATACGATAGTATTATAGGCTCGGCAAAATCCGGCTTGAACGATCTTATCAAGCAGTACAAAGAAGGTAATATTTAACATACAAAAAAGCATCGGGAAGAGCTTGATTGCCCTTCCCGATGCTTTTTTCATTTTTAGGAGATTTTAGTTCTTTTATTCATCCTCACCTGAAATAATGTACGCATAGACCGGCTGTCCACCGTCTATAAGCGTAATTTCAGCATAAGGATTAACGCACTCGGTAATGATCTCAACGGCCTTTTCGGCTTCTTCAGCCGTTACGTCCTCACCGTAGTAAACTGTTATAATACTGCTCTTTTTAACCGCGTCAGCAACGTCTCTGAGACATTCCTCTCTTGTATCGGTAACGTACTTGACCTTGTTCTCTACAAGTCCCAGCATCTGACCGCTCTGTATCTTCTTGCCGTCAAATGTGGAATCGTGCGCCGCGTAGGTGACCGACGTTGTCTTAGTAGCTGCGATACGCTCTTCCATAGCCGCTCTGTTCTCTTCGGGAGTTGCGTCCTCGTTGAAAGCGAACATAGCGGAAACGCCCTGCGGAACAGAAACTGTTCTGAGAACCTCTACTCTCTTATCTGTGGTCATCTCAGCCGCTGTCTTAGCGACGAGGTAGATATTGCTGTTATTTGGGAATACGAATACCACCTCAGCAGGTGTTGCCGCGATAGCCTTGAGCATATCCTCGGTGCTGGGGTTCACAGTCTGACCGCCGGTGACGATCTTATCTACTCCCAGATCTGAGAATACCGCCTTGATACCTGCTCCTGAGCAAACGCTTACGAAGCCGTACTTCTTTTCTGCAGGTACAGAAACGATCTTTTCGGGCTCCTCAGGCGCTTCCTCATGGGTAGCGATAAGACCTGAATGCTGATTCTTCATATTCTCTATCTTAACGGTATAGAACATACCGTACTTGACCGCCTCGGAAAGCACCTTTCCGGGATCGTCAGTATGGACGTGAATCTTGACTATATCGTAGTCCTCAACGAAAACCACACTGTCGCCCATTCCGATTACAAAGGAATGAAGCTCCTCGCATTTTTCCTCGCCCTCGAACTCCTTGTACTTGTTTACAATGCACTCGGTACAGTAAGGGAAGGTTATGTCCTCGGTGGCGAACTGCGTGAAATCCGCCTGCTTTCTTACTGTGCTTACAGCGCTTGGGTCCTTAGGCTGAACAGGGTGATGGCGAAGCGCCGCGAGCATACCCTGAAGCACGGCAACGAAGCCGCTTCCTCCCGCGTCAACGACGTTTGCCTGTTTTAGCTGGGGACGCATATCGGGTGTTTTAGCAAGAGTCTC
>JAFQPF010000102.1 GCA_017411885.1 Clostridia bacterium | reverse complement strand
TAAAGATTTTCAACGTTTCTTGAATACAGCGCGCGGTAGGGAAGCGGATACGGTGCAGGAGTTTTTATATCGGTGTTGGCAGTATTTTTGTGATAAAATCCCATCGGGAAATGATCGTCAATCGGCCAACCGCCGTAGGCGATCGTGTCATCGAATATTCTGCAGTCACGTATATCGCATTCGGTTATAATATATTCACCCACCATACGGCGCGATTCGCGCTTGCCGGGAAGAGCACCGAGAAAATCAAGCTCCCAGGTGTCAACATCGTACTTGCCCGAATTTTTCATATAATCCCAGGTTCCGAGCGCAAGCTCCTTAAGCTCGGATGCGATATCCTCGGCATCGTGTATCGTATCGCGGTTACCGCCAAGCTCAAGATACCAATAATTTTCCCACGGGCTTTCGGGATGGATTTCCCTGAATTTGAAATCCTCGTCGGTAAACTTCTTGAAGCTTTCGGGATGCGTGTATGTGACTTTTTTCGTTGTTTCACGCCCCTGCAAAAGACAGCTGTTGCCCATGGTCATATTGTCGTGAACCTTTACGTGAGTATCCTCACCGAATTCGTCTGCGCTTTCGCGTCCGATGCGGAATTGTGCCCCTGTAAGAGGAGCTAAGATGCTGTCGCCCGAGCAATCGGAGAAAAAGCGTGAATTGACCTTTATCATCGTCTGAGTCGTCATTGAATATCCGGTAACGCTCTTGATGCGTATGCTTCTGTTATCTTCAAACTCGCCCGACTCGCATTCTGCATCTATACAGGTGCAGTTCAATAAAAGAGTAATGTTCTTTTCGCGCTTAATGAAATCGTAAAGGATGTTGTCCCAAATGTACCAGTTTTTGTTGGGATTGCGATAAAGGTTTTCAAGTGCGATCTCCTCAAGAATACCGGTTTCGCGGTTGTTTTCGCCGTGAGCACCGCAAACCCACATACGTATCTCGCTTGAAGCGTTGCCGCCAAGCACGGGACGCTCGTGCATAAGCACAACCTTTATTCCGTGACGAGCCGCCGAAATTGCGGCACACATACCTGCAATACCGCCTCCGACAACACACAGATCAGTTTCGATCACTTTTTGGTTAAGCATAAGCATACACCTCGCTGATTTTGGATTTACCTTATAATGATACCATAAAAAAATGCACATTTCAATAAAAAATATGCTTTTTTTACACATTTGACTGCACAAGATTAAAGTCTTGCAAAAAACTTTGATTTTTGATCGGAAATTTACTTTACAATTTTTGAATAGTGTGTTATACTGTCATCGAGGTGATTGTTTTATGAGATATATAGTAGATAACGATCTTCATATCCATTCGCAAATATCGGCTTGCTCGTGTGATCCCGAGCAAACACCCGAAAGAATACTTAAATATGCCCTTGATAACGGCATAAAGACACTCTGCTTAGCAGACCATTTCTGGGATGACAGCGTAGAGGGCGCGTCAGATTGGTATAAGCCTCAGAATTATGATCGCATATCAAAAGCAAAGCCGTTGCCGCAGGCAGAAGGCGTGCGTTTTCTTTTCGGCTGTGAAACCGAGCTTAACAGCGAGCTTACACTCGGAATTTCAAAGGAAAACTACGACAAATTTGATTTCATAGTTATCCCCACAACACACTTCCATATGAGAGGCTATACTCTCACCGAAGAGGAAGCTGCCAACGCGCAAACAAGAGCCAATACCTGGGTAAAGCATTTTGAAGCTGTCCTTGATATGGACCTGCCATTTCATAAGGTAGGTATAGCCCACCTTGTTTGTCCGCTTATGGGTAAGGAATGCTATAAAGAAATGCTTGAGCTTTTACCTGTTGATGAAATGACAAGACTATTTTCAAAAGCCGCAAAGCTCGGCGTGGGAATAGAGCTTAATGCCACAGATATTACGTATATTCTTGAAATCGAATATGCTGCAAGACCTTTTAGGATAGCAAAGGAATGCGGCTGTAAATTCTATTTGGGAAGCGATGCACATCACCCGGATAAGCTTGATAAGTGCAAGAATCTGTTTGAAAAAGCAGTAGACCTGCTTGAGCTTACAGAAGACGATAAATTCAGAATATAAGAGGTGAAAAGTTATGAATTGGGAGCTTGAACTTTACAGGGAAAACGAAAAACCGCTTGATAGGCTTGTGGACGGATATAGCCATACGTCAATATTCCGCACCATCGGATTTATCGGCGACAGCCTTTCATCGGGTGAATTTGAAACGCGTGACGCACAGGGTAAGCCCGGGTATCACGATATGTTTGAATATTCCTGGGGGCAGTATATCGCACGTAAAAACGGACTTAAGGCGTATAACTTCTCGCGTGGAGGAATGACGACAGCACAGTATATGCTTGAAGGCTTTGGAGAAAGCCGCGGCTACTTTAATAAGGAGCTTGCCTGCCAGGCATACGTTATCGCGCTCGGAGTCAATGACCTTTTCGGAAGGAATATGGAAATCGGAAGCATCGCCGATATAGATCCTGATGACTATACCCAAAATAAGCATACTTTCATGGGACTTTACGCGATGCTCGTAAGTAAGTATAAGGAAATAAGCCCCGACGCGAAATTTTTCTTCGTAACCTTTCCCAATGAAAGCAGAAAGCAGGGCGATAACCGTGTCACCGGTATGGTGGAAGCTATGTACGCGCTCGCCGATTATTTTGATAACGCATATGTCATCGACCTTTATAAATACGGCCCGGTCTACGATGATAAATTCAGAAGTCACTTCCATTTGTACGGACATATGAACGCAAGCGGATATATCCTTACAGCAAGGCTTGTTGATTCTTATATAGATTATATAGTACGCCATAACCCCGAGGATTTTATGAATATCGGCTTTGTAGGAACTGATATAGATTATAAAACAGGATGGGAAAACAGATGAAAGTAACAGTTGCAATAGACTCCTTCAAGGGGAGCCTTTCTACCTTTGAAGCGGGAAACGCGGTCAAAGATGCCGTCCTTGAGCTTTATAATGACGCAGAAGTAATAATAAGCCCGCTTGCAGACGGCGGAGAGGGAACTGTTGATGCAGTGATCGCCGCAACGGGCGGTAATATGGTAAAGCTTGACGTGCGCGATCCCTTGGGCAGAATAATCACGGCAAGCTACGGAATTATCCCCGAAACGCATAGCGCGGTTATGGAAATGTCTGCGGCGTCGGGAATAACGCTTGTTACAGAAGGAGAAAGAAATCCTCTCAATACTACAACCTACGGCGTTGGCGAAATGATACTTGATGCGATAAATAAGGGATGCCGGAGCTTCCTTATCGGTATCGGCGGAAGCGCGACTAATGACGGAGGCATCGGTATGCTTTCGGCACTCGGATACGAATTTCTTGATAAAAACGGCAAGGCAGTAGCACTTGGAGGAAAAGGTCTCCGCGATATCGCATCCATAAGCGATAAAAACGCCGATCCGCGCCTTAAGGAATGTGAATTCCTTATTGCCTGTGACGTAAAAAATCCCCTTTGCGGAGATTTAGGCTGCAGCCGTATCTACGGACCTCAAAAGGGTGCTACCGAAGAGATTATTGTTGATATGGACAAATGGCTTTCAAGCTACGCAGAGCTTACAAAGAAGATCAACCCTGATTCCGATAAGGAATATCCCGGAGCAGGAGCTGCGGGAGGACTTGGCTTTGCGTTTATGTCGTATCTTGGCGGAACTCTTAAATCGGGAATTGATCTCGTGATAGAAAAAACAGGACTTGAGGATAAGGTCAAGGATTCCGATTTCGTTATAACCGGCGAGGGAAGACTCGACGGACAGTCATATATGGGAAAAGCACCCGTGGGAGTTGCGAAGCTTGCAAAGAAATACGGTAAAACTGTGATCGCTTTTTCGGGTGCGGTAACCGACGACGCTGTCGTTTGTAACGAGCACGGAATAGACGCGTTCTTCCCGATACTCAAAAAGCCCTGCTCGCTTGAAGAGGCAATGAACGTGGAAAACGCTTATAAAAACCTTAAGAATACCGCTTT
>JAFQPF010000101.1 GCA_017411885.1 Clostridia bacterium | reverse complement strand
CGACCGTCTGAGTTCCCACCGAGCCGGTTGAGCCCAGAATTGTAATAGTTTTCATTTTCTACCTCATTTTATGAGATTCATAAAGGGAGCGGCGTGTATCATCAGTATGAACGGTGAAAGCGCGATGATACTGTCGAATCTGTCAAGCACTCCGCCGTGGCCGGGGAATAAGCTTCCGTAATCCTTTATTCCCGCCTCGCGCTTTATCGCGGAGGCGATAAGGTCGCCAAACTGGGCGACGATTGCGGAAATGATACCTGTCATGAACAAATATACAAGATCCATCGGGATATCGCTGACCTTTGATACTATAAAGCCGTAAAGGACAAAAGCGAGTCCTGCAAAAAGTGTACCGCCTATTGCTCCCTCGACCGTCTTTTTCGGGCTTATCTCGGGAATAAGCTTGTGCTTTCCGAAAAGGAAGCCGCAGAAATAAGCCATCGTGTCGGTTACCCACGCGCCTATAAATACAAGCCAGAAAACGTAAGCTCCGAGAGTACTGTCACGCAAGAGCATAAGAGAAGAGAAGCCTGCGGTAATGTATATAACTGACATAAACACACTTGTGAGAAGCGTATATGCCACGTTTCCGCGCTTAATGACACAGTATGCGGCAAGCCAGAACAGATAAAGCAATATTACACCAAGTGCCCATCCGGCAAGCATATCCATACCGGGCAAAAGTCTGATGCAAAGCGGAGCACCCAAAGCTATCAGAAGTGAAGGGATAACTACTCCGTAAAGCTTTTTTGCTCCAAGGCAGGAAAGCATCTCCCATACGCCGATAAGCGAAAGAAGCGATACCGCAACCGTGAAAAGTACGGTATCCGATAATATTAAAAGCGGAACGAATACCGCCACGAGGATCAACCCCGTAATTATACGCTGAGCCATAAATTATCTCCTGTTATACCTTGGTGTCTTCCTTTTTATCAATAACTCCGCCGTATCTGCGCTCACGTCCCGAATAAGCGGCGATCGCCGCGTCAACGTCAGCGTGAGTCATATCCGGCCAGAGTTTGTCGGTAAAATAAAATTCCGAGTAAGCAGACTGCCACATTAGGAAGTTTGATATTCTGTATTCGCCCGCCGTGCGCACGATAAGATCGGGGTCGGGTGAAAGACGTGTGTAAAGATGCTCTCCTATAAGCTCGGTGGTAACAGCCGTCACACCCTCGGCGATCAGCTCATTGCACGCGTGAACGATCTCATCTCTGCCGCCGTAATTGAATGCGACGTTGAGTATACGCTCGTATATTGCCGAATCATGTTCAAGCTTTTCCATACGCTCGCGAAGCTCGGCAGAGAAGGGCTCCTTGCTTCCGAGGAAGATCACGCGGACCTTTTCTTTTGCAAGATCCGCAAACGCTTCGTCCATAAACTTGGAAAGAAGCTTCATAATGGCGTTGACCTCGGCTTCGGGACGTTTCCAGTTTTCGGTAGAGAAGGCGTAGACGGTTATATGCTTAACGCCAAGCTCTCCGCAGTATCTGATTATGTCACGGAAAACGTCCGCGCCCTTACTGTGACCGTATTCACGCGGCATTGAGCGTTTTTTTGCCCAGCGTCCGTTTCCGTCCATAATAAAAGCGATATGCTCGGGTATACGTATTTCGCGTACAGCCTTTTCGCTTTTTTTCTTAAATGAAAATAATGATGCCATAATTTATATGTCAGACGCTTTTGTACAAAATACCGTCCGTAAATAAAACCGTAGGGAGCCAAAAAGGCCCCCAATCAGGTGTTTTTACTTAAAGCGATCTGCTCCTTTGTTATGATCAGAGCGAAAGAAGCTCCTTTTCTTTAGCTGCAGAGATCTCATCGATGTTCTTAACGTACTTGTCGGTAAGATCCTGTACGTTCTTTTCGGATTCCTTAGCCTCATCTTCGGTCATTTCGCTGTTTTTCTTCATAGCCTTGATCTTGTCGTTGGCGTCACGGCGGATGTTACGGATAGCAACCTTTGCATCCTCACCCGACTTTGATACCTGCTTTGTAAGCTCGCGGCGGCGTTCCTCTGTAAGCTGAGGGAAGGTAAGTCTTAAAACCTTACCGTCGTTCATAGGAGTGATGCCTATGTCGGATGCAAGGATCGCCTTTTCGATACCCTTGAGTAGAGTCATATCCCAGGGAGTGATAACGAGAGTATGAGCATCTGTTGCCTTTACGTCACCAACCTGTGAAATAGGTGTCTGCGCGCCATAGTAATCTACGGTAACCTTGTTAAGCACAGCAGGGTTAGCTCTTCCTGCTCTGATGCTGTCAAGCTCCTCCTCGTATGCCGCGATGGATTTTTTCATTTTTGCTTCGTAATCGTTAAGAGCGAGTTTCATGGTTTGTATCTCCTTTTACAATAATCATTCTACGGTGACGACAGTTCCGGGAATGCTTCCGGTCAGCGCGTCAAGTATGTTTTCGGGCTTTTCAAGAGCGAAAACGAGCATATCAAGCTTGTTTTCGCGGCAGAAGGAAGCCGCGGTCTGATCCATTACCTTGAGGTTCTTTTCAAGGATGAAATCGTATGTAACGCGGTCGTAATGAACCGCATTCGGATCTGTTTTCGGGTCGGCGGAATATACTCCGTCGATGTTCTTTGCAAAGAGGATCATTTCCGCACCGATCTCTGCCGCGCGTACCGCTGCGGCCGTGTCGGTCGAAACAAAGGGCATACCAAGCCCTGCCGCAAAGATGACTACCTCTTTCCTTTCAAGAGCCTCGATCGCTTTTCTGCGGTCGAAGCGTTCGGTAAAGCTTTCAACCGTGATCGCACTCATAACGTGAGCGCAAACGCCTGTGCGCTTGAGCGCATCCTCAAGAGCGATGCAGTTTATTGTGGTTGCAAGCATACCCATATGGTCAGCCTTTACTCTGTCCATATCGCTGCCCTGGCGTCCGCGCCAGATATTGCCGGCACCGACGATGATAGCGACCTCAACGCCCGCTTCAAGAGTTGTTTTTATTACGGAAGCGACCTTAGAAAGCATTTCGTGGTCAAGAATATCCTTGCCCGATTTGTCGGACAAAGCCTCGCCCGAAAGCTTCAAAAGGACACGCTTGTATTTAGGTGTACCGTTGGCCATTTCAGTATTGGTCCTTCCCGGCGTGAAATATCACGTCCTTAATCAGATTTGCGTAGCACACGCTACCCGAAATATATTATAATCGAAACTATGTAAAAAGTAAAGGCTTTTTTGTAACTTTTTTACTTTTCTCTTTTGCACGGGTCCGACAGGGAAGTGAAAATGTTAAAAAAATGTAAATATTTCGGTAAATAAGCAAAACCGCTTGCAAGACAATTAAAAATATGATACAATGTATCGGTGTACGTCAGCGGCGCGTGCATAAACGGCGAAAAGCCAAATACAGCCGCTATAATACACGCAGACACAGACCGTCGCGGTGGCAAATGCTTGAAGCGGTCGAACTGATCTGCGAAAGAATAACCAAAGGAGGGCATTGAAAAATGTCAGTAATCTCAATCAAACAGCTGCTCGAAGCAGGTGTTCACTTCGGACACCACACAAGAAGATGGAACCCCAAAATGGCTGAGTACATCTTCACAGAAAGAAACGG
>JAFQPF010000100.1 GCA_017411885.1 Clostridia bacterium | reverse complement strand
CTAAGAAAATAACAGAGCCGCTTGGGTGGGAGCGTGAAGAGGAGCTTCACGCCAAAGGATATAAAATAGTCTGCGGAACAGACGAGGCAGGCAGAGGTCCGCTTGTAGGTCCTGTTGTAGCCGGAGCGTGCGTGCTTGATCCAAACGTGGAGATCCCCGGGCTTAACGATTCAAAAAAGCTTTCCGAAAAAAAGAGGGAAGAATTATACGAGCTTATCTGCGAAAAGGCAGTCGCATGGGCTACGGGTGCTTGCACTCCTATTGAGATAGACGAAATAAATATTCTCAACGCATCTATGCTTGCGATGCGCCGTGCGATCGCCGCACTCGGAATAAAGGTCGATGCCGCGCTCGTGGACGGAAACTGTACCCGCTCGTTTGAAATTCCCGCTTTCGCGGTAGTCAAGGGCGATTCAAAATCCCCCTCGATCGCTGCCGCGTCGATACTTGCCAAGGTCACAAGAGACAGAATGTGTGTCGAGCTCGACCGCGAATACCCCGAATATAATATCGCAAAGCATAAGGGATATCCGACAGCAGAGCATATGGAGCTTGTAAGAAAATACGGGCCGTGCCCGGAGCACAGGCGTACATTTCTTAAATTCTTAAACGATGAAGAACGTAAATAACCGCGAGCTTGGCAGACAGGGTGAGCGTATTGCGCGCGAGTATCTAAGCGAAAAATGCGGTTATACGATAATCGGCTCAAATTATTACGCGTCTCATAAGGAGATCGACATAATCGCTCTTGATGGCGAATATATTGTATTCGTTGAGGTCAAGTGCCGTACTAAAACAGAAAGACCGAGCCACAGACCGGGCCGCGCGGTTGGTTTTGCAAAGCGTAAAAATATAATCGAGGCGGCAAACAGATTTATTTTTGAAAACTGCGATCTGGATTTTGTGGCAGGCAAGCGTTCAAGAGTTGATGTGGTAGAGGTGGTTGTACCGCCGATGGACCATAGATTCAACGATAATTCGGGCGAGCTTAAGCTTTCCGCCTGCAGTATAAACCATATCAGAAACGCATTTTATTCGGACGGTACCTTGAGATAGGAGTATTATGAGGCTTTGTGATCTGCATTGTGACACGTTGTATGAAATTATAAAAAGAGAAAAGCGTCTGTATGACTTTGACGGTCATCTGTCGCTTGAAGGCTTGGGCAAATACGAAGGCTTTATACAGGTCATGGCTATGTGGTCTGAAAACAAGCGCAGTGTTGACGAAAATTACGATGCTTTTCTTTGTGCCGCAGGCGTGCTTGAAAACGAGCTTGCTTATGCTGATAAAATAGGTTGTAAGGTAAGGCTTGCCAAAAGCGGCGCGGATATAATAAAAAATGAGAGCGAGGGCTATTCAAGCATTGTCTTTGCGGTAGAGGGAGCAAAGCTTCTTGATTCAAGCATAGCAAGGCTTGAAATGCTCTACAGCCTTGGAGTGCGTTTGCTTACGCTTGTGTGGGCAGGTGTTTGTCCGATGGGCGGCGCGCACGATAATAATGAGCCGCTGACAGAATTCGGGCTTGAGGTGGTAAAGAAGTGCTTTGAGCTTGGAATAATACCAGACGTATCGCACGCAAACGCAAGACAGACCGATCAGGTGATCGGGCTTGCGCATAAATACTCAAAGCCGATAGTCGCGACCCACTCAAACTCAAACGCGGTGCACGGTCATACGCGCAATTTAAGCGACGAGCATTATAAGGCGATAGTGTCGCTCGGCGGAGTCGTGGGTGTGAGTACCGCCTGTGAGCATTTGAGCAGCACAGATGCATCCGTAAAGAATATGGTAAAGCATATACTGCATTACTATAGCCTTGCACCAAACGGGGTGTGCCTCGGTTGCGATCTTGACGGCGTGGAAAGACTTCCCGCGCCGCTTAAGAGTGTAGCGGATATAAGTATGTTATCAGACCTGCTTGCCGCAGAAGGAATTTCGGATATTGAGATTCAAAATATAATGTATAACAACGCACGGGATTTTCTTGTGAATAATCTCGGCAGGATATAAGAAAGGTTAAGGACGATGAATTACATTAGTACAAGATCAACAGACATGGGTGAAAACAGCGTTTCTTCAATGTACGCTATAAAGACAGGCCTTGCCGCAGACGGAGGACTTTTTGTTCCCGAAAGCGTGCCTGCTCTCACACACGGCGATATAGAAAAGCTTTGCGCGCTTGATTATCCTCACCGCGCGGCTGATATACTCGCTCGTTTTCTGACAGATTACGATCCCGCGTATCTTCTTGAAAGCGCAAATAAGGCGTATAGCGGAGAAAGATTCCCCGGCGGTGCTGCACCGCTTGCAAAGCTTGATGATACGAGAAACGTACTCGAGCTCTGGCACGGACCTACCTGTGCGTTCAAGGATATGGCACTTCAGATAATGCCGAGACTTCTCACAGGTGCGCTCAAGGGTACGGGTGAAAAGAGAAAAGCGTTTATCCTCGTTGCTACGTCCGGTGATACCGGTAAGGCGGCACTTGAGGGATATAAGGATATCGACCAGATAAAGATAACAGTTTTCTATCCCGAGGACGGTGTAAGCCGTGTGCAGAAGCTTCAGATGGCAACGCAGACCGGTGAAAATGTGTGCGTATGCGCGATAAACGGTAACTTTGACGACGCTCAAAGCGGAGTTAAAAAGATTTTCTCGGATAAAGCATTTGCAGAAAAGCTTGATAAAAACGGGCTTTTCTTATCCAGCGCAAACTCGATAAACTGGGGTAGACTCGCACCGCAGATAGTTTACTATATCTCGGCTTATTGTGACCTTGTTACAAGAGGAGATATAAAGATAGGCGACAGCATCAACGTGACCGTGCCTACCGGTAATTTCGGAAATATTCTCGCGGCATATTATGCAAAGCTTATGGGACTTCCGATAAACAAGCTTATCTGCGCGTCCAACAGCAACAACGTGCTTACCGACTTTATAAAAACAGGTACATACGACAGAAACCGTAAGTTCTATACGACAATGTCCCCCTCTATGGATATTCTTATTTCAAGTAACCTTGAACGCCTGCTTTATCTTATAAACGGTCCGGAAAAGACAAGGGAATATATGAAAAAGCTCGCAGACGAGGGCTGTTATACAGTGGACAAGGACTGCCTTGACAAGATAAGAGAAAGCTTTGAGGGCGCATACTGCGACGAAAAAGAAACCTCAAAGACAATAAAGGAAACCTTTGAAAAGGAAAACTACCTTATCGATACACACACCGCAGTCGCGCTTAAGTGTGCAAACGAATACATCGCCGCAAGCGGCGATAAGCACGTGATGGTGATCGCGTCTACGGCAAGTCCGTAT
>JAFQPF010000099.1 GCA_017411885.1 Clostridia bacterium | reverse complement strand
TCAGCTCTGCCCCGCTTATAGCTTCAAGCATAATGAGCAAGAAGCTTGCGGCAGGCTCGCACAATATCCTGCTT
Organism: Clostridia bacterium; assembly: GCA_017411885.1. The sequence goes on along the minus strand of JAFQPF010000099.1, from coordinate 2,757 downwards.
GACGTTAAGGTCGGAAGCGGTGCGTTTTTGCACACTACAGACGAAGCTTACGAGCTTGCGCGTATGATGTGCGAGATCGGAAGACATTTAGGAAGAAACGTGCGCGCTCTGCTTACCGATATGGACAGACCACTCGGATATGCAATAGGAAATGTACTTGAGGTAAAAGAAGCAATCGACGTACTCAAGGGCGGCGGTCCCGACGATCTGCGCGAGGTTTCTGTAAATCATACCGGCTTACTTTGTGCAATGGTCAAGGGGATCGCGGATGATGAAGGAATAAATCTTGCACGTGAAGCGCTTGCATCGGGTGCGGCTTATGATAAATTCAAGGAATGGATAAGCACGCAGGGCGGCGATGCGCGTTATATAGACGCGCCGGAATTGTTCGGCAAGGCTAACGTCGAGCTTGAAATCAAAGCTGATCGCGATGGTTATATAATTGCTATGAATACCGAGGCTATCGGTAACGCAAGCACAGCTTTAGGTGCGGGCAGAATTGATAAGAACACAAAAATCGATCCGCTTGCAGGAATAATTCTTCACAAAAAAACGGGAGACAAGATAACTAAGGGCGAGGTGATCGCTGTTCTTAAGACATCAACACCCGAAAAGGCAGATGCGGGGGCGAAGGTATTTAAGGAAGCTATATCCTACTCCGAAAGCAAGCCCAAGGATAGACCGCTTATTTTTGATGTGGTATAAAACAAAAATCACACGAATTTTCATTCGTGTGATTTTTTTATTACCTTATCAAGCTCATAGTACATCGCAAGTGCAGTGTTAGGCCAGTTATCCGGGTCTTTACTTAAATCGTCAAAGTTGACGTACGGTGTAAATCTTGACTCATCCTTTATCGGTTCAAGCTCGACTGTTGTTATTCCCTGCGCTTTAGCATCAAGTATGATCGCTACACGTTCCTCTACTGCTTGGTTTATTGACGCAACGTCCGCGTATGCGATTTTATAATCCTCTGCGAACATATATCCGAGTATCGCGCAGGCTACGCCGACAAGTCCTGCTATATGTCCTTTACGTATATCCGGAATTACTGCGCAGGCAAGCGAGAGCACGGTTGTTACAAATAGCACCGTAGGTCCGCACCAGGCTCTTTCGGGAAAATATGGCGAAAATATCATTGAATAGACCGACGCAAGTGTTCCTATAAGGAAAACTATCGGTACAAGGAGCTTTGAAATTTTAATTCTTCGAATTATTGCAATTACAAGCAATATCACAAGCGCGAGCATCAGATACTTATGATATTTATAAAAATCGCGGCTGATATACGTTATACGCTTAAACCATACGTCAATATCTCCCATGCCTCCGTTATTATCAAGTCGTACTGACTGACCGGGTGCAAGTATCATAAACAAAAAGCCTGCAAGATTTCCGCAAAAGCCTACTACAGAAAGCGCATAGATACGTTTATGCTTAAACAGTGTAATTGCTATTACTGTGACACTCATAGCAAGCAGAGCCGCACCGGTATTTTCATTTGTAGCGCCCGCAACAAAGGCAAACACTAGATATAGCGGATAAATCAAAGCTCCGCGCACGGGTTTAAGCCGTTTATACCCCTCTATCGCTTTGTTCTGGACGATCAAGAACAAATATATGATAAGTATGCCCCACAGGTAATTAGACGCGCCTGTGAGCCACAAAAATGAGTCTCCGAATGCAGGTGTGAAGTACCACAGTCCCAAAAATGCAAATAATGCAGTAATTGGAGCTTTTCCGCTCTGCTTTTGCGCACAATGATAGGTTATCAAGAACAAAAGTAACACAAAAGCGAGTGTATTTAGGATATTGAATACCGCTTTATCAAAGATCAGAAAGCTCTGGCAAAGCGCATGGGTGATCACTCTGCCGTTTAACACCTTATAGTGGTTTATCTGTGATTCAATTACATCTTTTATACTCGAAATTCTGTATTTCCCCTCTGTTACTGCAAAGGTATACGAGTACGAATAATCGTCCCTGCATAGCGGAGTTTGCAGATTTAGAAAATACATTTGCGCGCCTATAACTAAAAGAAGGGCAAAAAGCGTTATCAAGGCTATTGTCTTTGTTTTTATCATTTAAGACACTTCCTTTCGCTTTTTGCCCTTAAGGGTCTGTTAAGCCATAACCGGCTCGCCTGTTACAAGGTCAAGCCTTTTGTCTGCTATTGCCTCGCAGTAGATGCAACGGCAAACGCCCGCTTCCGGGTCAGTAAGCTTGAATATATGCTCAAGCTCCTGCTCACACGAGCTGATACATCTGGGGTTGTTACAGGTAAGCACATCCCTTACATAGTGAGCGTTATCCTCTTCGGGGATATGCTCGTGCTTATCCTCACTTAAGCCCAAAAGCTTGAGTATCAGCGCCATACGGATATACTTACCGTTTTTCACCTGCTTAAAATAACAAGCGCGCGGATCGTCATCGACCTTGACGCTTATTTCGTTGACTCTCGGCAACGGATGCATTATCGCAAGGTCTGCCTTTGCGCCGTCAAGCTTATCGGGGGTAAGAATATAGCTATCCTTGAGTCGGTTATATTCGTCTCTGTCCGAAAATCTTTCACCCTGTATACGTGTCATATACAGTATATCAAGCTCGGGAATAGATTCAACCAAATCCTCTGTCTGTGTATACGGGATGTTATTCTTTTCAAGCACCTCGCGCCTGATATATCCCGGCAGCTTAAGCTCCTCGGGAGATATAAGCACAACGCGGATACCGGTGTATCTTGAAAGCGCGGTGATAAGC
>JAFQPF010000098.1 GCA_017411885.1 Clostridia bacterium | reverse complement strand
GTTCTTAAGAACTGACCACTCGGTTGTGATAGAAAGCTCATTGCAGGCTCTGTTGAAAATATCAACAGCCTTTGCGATCTCCTCTGCTGAATACTTGTCAAGCGAGGGGCCCTTGTTTGTTGTAATAAAAGCGCTGCCTTCGTTCAAAAGAGCGATAACGGCATCTGCCTGGTTTGATGTTACGTCGATCTGGTCAAGGATATTCTGTGCGATACCGATGTATCTGTCGTGATACTGGGTGGGGCAAGCATCCTTAGCGGCATTTAAAAGCCTTGCTTTAGCAACTTCGTCTGCGCTTGTGCAAACTGCGAGCGCCGAAAGCATAACCAGTATTAGAATGAGAGAAATAAGTTTCTTCATAATCTGAACCTCTTTCATATTGTAATACGAGTATATACAAATAAATTATATCAAAAACTGAAGCGGTATTTGTTACAAAATTGTTAATTGTTGTTACCTGTGTTCAAGTAATTTAAAATTTTTTTCTGTTTTTAGTAAAAATGTGCAACTGAACTTGAAATTAGCCTCGTATAGCCGCGATAGCCGCGCCTCTGTCTTCTGCCTTGAATACAGCTGATCCGGCAACGAGTACGTTCGCTCCTGCTGCCTTTGCAAGGGGCGCGGTTTCGGGTGTGATGCCGCCGTCAACCTCTATATCCACCTTGCCTTCAAGCGAAAGCTTTGTGAGCATTTCCTTGACTATCTTAACGCTTTCAAGCGTTTCCGGCATAAATGACTGTCCGCCAAAGCCCGGCTCAACGGTCATAACAAGCACCATATCAACAAGCGGTAAAAGCGGTTCGAGCACAAATGCAGGCGTTGCCGGCTTTATGGATATTCCCGCCTTTTTACCGAAGGAATGAATGCGCTTGATAACCTCTACGTGATTGGTGCAGCTTTCAAAGTGGAAGGTTATTATATCCGAGCCTGCCTCTGCGAAATCCCCGATATAGCGGATCGGATCGCTTATCATAAGGTGTGTATCGAATATCTTGTCGCATACCTTTCTTGCTGATTTGATAACGCACGGGCCGAGTGTGATGTTGGGTACAAACATACCGTCCATTACGTCGATGTGTATCATTTCTGCTCCCGCATCTGCAACCGATTTTATTTCTTCTCCGAGTTTTGAAAAATCGCTTGCAAGGATTGACGGTGATATTTTTATCATAATTAATCTCCATTCCGCCGTCTGTGGCAAATAAATTTTCTTTTTTGCAAAATCTGCAAAAAAACGGGTGCTTTGTCAAAATCAAGCCCAAAAACTGATGATGAGTCGTAATTTGCAAGTTTTCCGCAGTCTGTGTCGAGTGCCAAAAACTACGCTTGGGACATAGAATATAAAGAGAAAACCCGCGCCGGATGCAGGAAACCGAAGTTTAATATCAAGGATCTGACAGTATATTTCCTGCAAAATGCGCTTTATATAGTATTGGCGCTTGTAATAAGAGCTACGCAGTGTGCTGCGATTGCAAGTCCTTCTCCCGTAGCGCCGAGCCCTTCCTCTGTGGTAGCCTTGACGTTTACCCGATGGACAGGGCAATCAAACAGCCTTGCAAGATTGTCGCGCATAGTGTCGATATATGGCATAAGCTTTGGCCTTTGCGCGATGATCGTTGCATCAATGTTTCCTATTTTCATACCGTGGGACTTCATAAGCTCGCATACCTTTACGCAAAGCTTTGCGCTGTCGATATTTTTAAGCGCAGGATCATTATCCGGAAAATGGCGTCCGATATCCCCGAGCGCAAGTGCACCGAGCACAGCATCCATCACAGCGTGATAAAGCACGTCCGCATCCGAGTGACCGAGCAGACCGAGCTCATAGGGAATATTGACTCCGCCCAATATAAGAGGACGGTCGGGGACAAGCCTGTGAAGATCGTATCCGTGGCCGATTCTGATATCCATAATGGAATATACCTTTCGTTAAATCAAAGCTTTATTCCGGACATTTGCGAGTAAAGCTTTATTTTTTCTTCCTTGTAGGTGTATGCAAGCACGTAATCGTTTTTGCCCTTGGCACACTGCTCAAGATCGTCATAGATCCTGTAAAGCATAATGCTCCCATGCACCGAAGGAGAGATTTTTTCCGATTCGATTATAAGCAACAGCTTTGATTCTGCCTCGTTGTAGCGCCCGTTTGCCATATCAAGCTTTGCCGCAATATGCGCAGAAAGGATACGGTCGTGTATTTCGCACATTGACGCAAGATTTACCGCCTTAACTATCTGACCGTTATCAAAGAAATCAAGTAATCTGATGTATATATAAAGGTCTATATATCTGTCAAAATCGGGCGGAGTGAGGTCGCTTTCCTCTTTAAGCTCATTTGGAAGCATACGCACCGCAAGCGCACGGTAAAGGCTTGCGATATAACCGCTTCCGGCGGTACTGTATACAGTCTTTCCGGTTTTTTCTATGGCATCGGTCAATAGCTTTTGTGCTTCAAGATATTTTCTTTCAAAGCAAAGCTTGCCCGAAAGCGAAAGCTCGCATTCGATCATTATGATCGCAAGCTCGTCATCAATTTCTATCTCCGAAGCATTTATAAGCTCAAGCGCCTTTTCGTGCTCACCGTTTTTCATATATCCGCGTGCCGCGTGAACCGTCTGTGATTTTGAGTAATCACCCAGCGCGTTGTCATCAAGCAAGCACGCACATGGAACTTCTAATTGCGCGGCAATATAAACGAGAGTTGAAAGAGAGGGAAGCGCAAAGCCGTTTTCGATGCGGCTTAGCATATTACGGGTGATCTGATCGCCGGCAAGCGTTTGCTGAGTGATCCCCTTGCGCTTTCTGATAAGCTTAATACGCTTTCCTATCTCGCTTACGGTATTGTCGGGTAAGCTTACGGTATTGCCTGTCATATTTAATGTTGCTCTTTCCTTTTATACAAATTGCCGCCGTTTGGATCTATCGCGCAGATAAGCGGCATATCTTCAACGTAAAGTCTTTTTACCGATTCGCATCCAAGCTCTTCAAACGCTATGATCTCAAGGCTCTTTACCGAGCTTGAAATTATAGCACCTGCACCGCCTATGGCACAAAGATAAAGTGCGCCGTTTTTTCTTATGCTTTCACATACGTCAGAGCTTCTTTCGCCCTTGCCTATCATACAGGCAAGGCCGTTTTCAAGCAGAGTCGGTGTAAATATATCCATTCTTGATGAGGTTGTCGGGCCGCACGAGCCTATGATCTGCCCCGGCTTTTCGGGTGTCGGACCTGCGTAATACACGGTTGCATCCTTAAGCTCAAAGGGAAGAGCTTCTCCATTTGCAAGCATATCGGTCAGCCTTTTATGCGCGGCATCGCGTGCGGTGTAAATAAAGCCTGTCAAAAGCACTTCATCGCCGGCTTTAAGCGTTTTTGCGGCGAGGCGTATATCCTTTGTATTAATATTTATCTTTGCCATTTTAATCTTCAAGCTCGGAATTGATCTGCGTGAGAATATCGCTTACCGATTCCTCCAAGAGCTTTTCCATAGCAGCCTCTGACGGATCGATCACGCCGATAGCCGCATCGTCTGCCGAGCTTGCGGAATTAAGGATCGAATCAAGGCTTGTGTCAAGTGACTGTCTTAATTCGTTTATGTATTCCTTGACAGATCCGGTCTGTCTGCGCGCATCCATTACAGAGCGGGTTATAGAGGCTTCAAACTCTGCCATTTCGCTGTGTATGCGGTCAAGTCTTTCCTGTGCGCTTGCGACGGTAACCTCGCTTAGCTTATCGCAATATTTTTCGGTGTATTTCTTAAGTACCTCAAGGCAGTGATCTCTCTTTTCAGATGCCTGAGCGATAAGAGAAGCCGCTTTTTCATTTGCATCCGAAAGGATCTTTTCGGCGGTGTTTCCCGCACCGAGCATAATTTCGCCGAGTCTGTGGCTGAGGCTGTCGTATTGAGAAGCCTTTTCAAGAGTGCTGTTTGCATCGGCAATCGTTTGCTCAAGCTTGTATACACGCTCGGTCAGCTCGTTAATCTGTGAATTCTTTTCAACAAGGGAAGCTTCAAGCTTTTCCGTATACTCGCTTTTCGCTTCGTTTATCTTGTCGCATTCGTCAAGCTTTTCTTCGAGTGCTTTGATTTTTTCTTCATAAACAGCCGCTTCTTCTGAAAAGTCGCGCGCCTCGGCTGTCACAGCGCGGTCTGTCATTGCAAACAGCTCCGATTCAAGCTTGTTTATCCTTGCCTCAAGCTCCTCCTCGCGCTTTTGGGCGCGAAGATTTATATTTTCAATATAATCATTGACGTCACTTTTGTTATATCCGCTGAGTGACTGACGAAAAAGCTTTCCTGAACTACTCATAATTATCTCCGTTCCGCCGTTTTTACGGCAGTAAAAGCAATATTTATGCTTATATTTTATCACATATAAAGCCTTTTATCAAGGCTTTTTTGAAAAATGCGTCGCAAAAAGTAAATATATTTTACTTTTGTGAAAACAAAAACAGCAGAGAAGTTTATTTTCTCTGCTGTTCCTTTATTAATCAGTCGTTTTCTTCCTTTTTGTCAGAGGAATTATCCTCATCCTCTTCGGCTTCGTTAACTATCACGATACGAACCTCTTCGATGATCTTTTTATCGACCTTCGAAACCTCGATATGCATATTCTTGTAATCAAAGCTTTCGCCGACCTCGGGAAGGTGACCTAATTCCTTGAGTGCCCAGCCGTTGACGGTCTGGGGAAGGTCGTCCTCGTCAAGCGGCTTGATATCAAAATATTCAAACATATCAAGCGCACGCGCGGATGCGTCTACAAGCACGCTTTCGTCTTCGCACTTCACAAACTGTTCAACGATCTCGTCGTGCTCGTCCCAGATATCGCCCACAAGCTCTTCGATTATGTCCTCAAGTGTGCATATGCCGAGCGTTCCACCGAATTCGTCAAGAACTACCGCCATATGAGCCTTTTCCTTCTGGAACATCTTGAGAAGATCGGATATTTGAATATGCTCGGAAACATAAACCGCCTTTCCGACTGCTGACGAAAAGTCACGCACACCCTTGTGGCGCATATAATAGAAGTCCTTTTCGTGGAGTATGCCGATGATATCGTCTATCGTGTTGTTGTAAACCGGGAGTCTTGAGTATCCGGTTTCGTAGAACACGGATGCTATCTCCTCGACCGTTGCATCAGCAGGGACTGCCGAAACGTCAACTCGGGGAGTTATGATATCGCGCACTTCAACGTCATTGAATTCGATTGCCGAGCGGATAAGCTCGCCCTCGTCCTCGTCAATTCCGCCCTCCTGCTGAGCCTCGTCCACGATAGTGATGAGCTCATCTTCTGTCATGCCGCTTTCTTCCTTGAACTTGAAAACTTTGGTGACTAATGTCTGCCAGAGACTGAAGATAAAAGTAACGGGAGTAAGAATAACCGTGAGTAGTTTTATAAGCGGATAGGTGAGAGTCGCTATCTTTTCGGGCATTTCCTTTGCGATTCGCTTAGGAGTTATCTCACCGAATATAAGCACGATTATCGTAACGACCAAGGTCGCTACTGTCGGGCCCTGAGCGTTGCCAAGCAAACCTATGAATAAAACCGTAGCTATTGAAGAAGCCGCGATATTTACGATATTGTTACCGATAAGCACGGTTGAAATGAGCTTATCGTATCTTTCAAAAAGGTCAAGCACCTTCTGTGCTTTTTTGTCCCCGTCCTGTGCGGCGGTCTTCATCTTGATCTTGTTGAATGATAAAAACGCCGTTTCGGTTGCGGAAAAGAATGCTGAAAAAAGAATAAGTATT
>JAFQPF010000097.1 GCA_017411885.1 Clostridia bacterium | reverse complement strand
TGTACGTATCTGTAATGTAATCAACGGAGGTTTATTATGTCAGCCAAAAAACAACGCGGTGACCGCTCGGACGGAAGGCTTATAAAAAAGCTTGATCCGATGCATATATTTATGCCGTATCTTCTTAAGGGACGTACGCAGAACGAAGCGGTTATGAACGAGCTTGTCGATATGACTGCGGTGCTTGAATACGTTGAAAAGAAAAATGCCGACTCACCCGAATTCAAATACACGATGTTTCACGTAATATGCGCGGCTGTTGCAAAGACTATTGCGCTTCGCCCGAAGCTCAATTACTTTATTATTAACCGCAAATATTACGAGCGCAATAATATTTCGCTTGCATTTACGGTGAAAAAGAAATTTGTAGATACCTCGCCTGAGGCTCTTGCAATAGTAAGACTTGAAAAGGACAGCGACGCTTCTCCGATGGAAAGCGTGTATTCTCAGGTCAAAAATGTGGTATGCCACGTAAAAAAGGACGACCAGAACGACGGAGCGACCGACGTTATGGGCGTGCTTACAAAGATACCTTCCTTTGTTTTGAGCTTCGTTGTGAAGCTATTGTATTTTCTTGATGCACACGGATGGCTTCCTAAGGAGCTTATAAAGGTCGACCCATACCATACGAGCGTATTTTTGTCAAATCTCGGAAGCATAAAAATGTCGGCTACATATCATCATCTTGCCGAATGGGGTACAAACTCATTTTTTATGATAATAGGCGAAATGAAAAAGCGACCGTTTTATGATGCAGACGGAAATATGGAGCTTAAGGATGCGCTTGAGCTTGGTATAACGATAGACGAGCGCATAGCCGACGGGCTTTATTTTATAAACAGTATCAAAATACTTAAAAAGCTGTTAAGTAACCCCGAGCTTCTTGAAAGACCGATAAATGAACCTGTGGAGCTTTGATAAGCCCTGTATTTTGTGCCGGCAGATGCGGCAGAACGGAGTAAAAAATGTTTGAAAATTTCGATAAAAAGGCGCCGTGGCTTGAAGGCTACGGAGAGGTAAGCTTTCATCTTGATTATCCCGAATATTCTATGAGCGAAGCTGTAATAAATTCGGCAAAGGAAAGCCCGGATTTCCCCGCACTCGCTTTTATGGGAAGACAGATAAGCTATACAAAGCTTGTAAAGAATATAGAGCTTTGCGCAAAGGCGTTCAAGGCTATGGGAATTAAAGAGGGTGAAATAGTAACCCTTTGTATGCCCAATATCCCTCAGACTGTATATTGCTTTTACGCGCTTAACCGTATAGGCGCGGTAGCTTCGATGATACACCCCCTCTCCGCTGTCGGTGAGATACTTTATTATCTTAACGAAACCGAAAGCAAATACGTAATAACACTTGACGGCTTTTATAAAAAGCTTAAAGAGGTAAATGACAGCTATAAGCTTAACAAGCTTATCATAGCAAGCATAAAGGACGAGCTTGGCCCGGTAATGAAGGTCGGATACAGCCTTACCCAAGGCAGAACCATCGCGCCCGTACCCTACGATGATACGGTCATAAGCTGGAAGAGCTTTATTGACGGCGGAAAGGCATATACCGGAGATTACGTTGTAAATCAGAGCGCAAACGACGTTGCGGTAATACTGTTCTCCGGAGGTACCACGGGAGTTACAAAGGGTATTGAGCTTACAAACCTTAACTTCAATGCACTCGCGCTTCAGACGATCGCTATGTGTAACAAGGAGGTAAAGCATAAAAAGATGCTTGCCGCAATGCCTATGTTCCACGGCTTCGGACTTGGCGTTTGTGTACATACAATGATGGTAGCAGGCGGTCAGGCTGTGCTTGTGCCGAGATTCAACGTAAAGGATTACGCCGGACTTATCAAGAAGCACAGACCGAATTATATCGCAGGCGTGCCCACACTTTATGAGGCGCTTATCCGTACAAATTACCTTGATGGCGTAAAGCTCGATTGTCTTATGGGCGTTTTCTCGGGCGGAGACTCGCTTTCTATAGAGCTTAAGAGAAAGGTAGATAAATTCCTTGCAGAGCATGGTGCTACCGTAAAGATAAGAGAGGGCTACGGTACAACAGAATGTGTTACCGCAAGCTGCCTTACACCTTACAATACCGAAAAGGAGGGAAGCATAGGCTTCCCCTACCCCGATACGTATTATATGATAGTCAAGCCGGGAACAAACGATGAGCTCCCTTACGGTGAGGACGGTGAGATATGCCTTACAGGTCCTTCGGTGATGAAGGGATACCTCAACAAGCCCGAGGAAAACGCGAATACGCTTAAGCTTCACGAGGACGGCAGAGTATGGCTTCATACCGGTGACCTTGGCGTAATGGACGAGCAGGGCTTTATCTACTTCAAGCAGCGTATCAAGAGAATGATAATTACAAGCGGATATAACGTATACCCCTCACAGATCGAAAATATCATAGACGCTCACGAAGCGGTGCAGCTTTCCTGCGTTATCGGCGTAAAGGATGCTCTCAAGATCCAGAAGGTAAAGGCGTTTGTTGTATTAAAGCAGGGCTTTGAGGAAAGCGATGAGCTCAAGCAGAGTATTCTCGCGCATTGCAGAAAGAATATCGCAAAGTATGCTATGCCCTACGATATTGAATTCAGAAGCGAGCTTCCTAAGACTCTCGTAGGCAAGATCGCGTATACCGAGCTTGAACGCGAGGAAGAAAAGAATAAATAAGATAAGGACTTTACACTATGAAAAGACTTGTGCTTTTGGTGCTGACCGTGCTTTTGATTGCGGTTCTGTCGATCACCTCTTTTGCGCAAGAGGAATACCTTGTGCTTGATGCTTCGGAATTGTCACGCGCACTTGTGGTGAGCGAAGCGGCGTTTCTTCATAAGAATGTCTATGAAAACGGCAAAGCTTTCATAGAGTTTACAACCCCCGAAAGCGGAGTTGCCGCTGATGGCACTCAGATCGAATTTAACTTTACAAAAACAGGTGTAACGAAGGATTATAAGGTAAACGATTATCCCTTCGTGCGTATCGGATACGCCTCCGATATCAAGGGAGAAAAAGCTACCATTGACTTAAACTACGGTCTTGATTATCTTGGCAAAGCGACGCGCGTGTGGGGATACGCCCCGAAATATGACAGAAGCGGAAGCTTAAGTTCGCTCATATTTGACGTGCGTGAGTCCTTTAAGGGCGGAGAGGGAATAAGCGAATACAGCTACTCAAACGTTGATGCTGACAGCGTGTGTAACTATTTAAGGCTTAAGCCCTATAACCGGACCGAAAAGGTAAAGGACGAAAAATTCTGTGTTGAGTTTATAGGCTTTTTCAAAACAAAAGAGGCGGCTGAGGGATATATGCATAAGATCGATGATAAGATTAGCGAGCTTGTTCCAAGCTTCGGTTACTATAAGCTTGCAGTCGGACAAAGCTTTGAGCTTGGTGTTACGGCATATCCGACATATGCAAGCGTTGGTGATATCGTATACACCGCGTCCGACGCGTCTGTTATAAGTGTAGATAAAAACGGTAAGGTCACGGCTGTCGGCGCAGGTAAGGCAGACATAGTTGTCAGCGCAAAGGGAAGTGAGGTAAGTGCAAAAACTCACGTTATCGTCGAAGAGAATAAGCCACTTGATATCTACGCAAGGGATTATGACGGCGGTGAAAAGATAGTTATCAATGTCCTTGGTGACTCAATATCCGCGGATACGGCGGCAAATGACAGATCGTCAAAGTATCATGGACTCTGGGCAAAGTATTTTAATGCTGACATCAATAACTGGAGCCGCGGCGGATCCGCTATGACCGGTAATATTACAAATGAAAACAACAGGCTTGAAACATACGTTCCGCGTATGGAACGTATGATAGCAAACGATATTACAAGCTACGATACGGTGACAAGCGATAAGTCCCCCGATATGATATTTGTCTACGGCGGTACGAATGATTATAACGGAAACTGGAAGATAGGCAAGGTAGGAGACCGCACGAGAGACAGCTTCTGCGGTGCGTTGAGCGAGCTTATCGAGCTTTCGTACAAGAATTATCCCGATGCAAAGCTTGTTTTCTTCACGCCTATCAAGCGCTGTGACTTCAGTGCTACTCCGGGCTATGACAATGCAGGAAAACGCTCATATGAGCTTGATGCGATCGTGGATGCTATGATAGCGACCTGCAAGTATTATAACGTCCCCTGCTTTGACGTTTATAACAACCCCGAAACCGAATTTATCGGACTCAGAAGCGTTTATATAAACGACGGTGTTCATATGAGCGCGGCAGGTCATAAGGTCTTTGCGTCAGTCGCGATTGAGCTTATGGAGAATGCGGGTATCATCAAAACCCACGGATACACAAAGCCTGATGCTTATATGAGAAAGCTTTCACCGAGCCGTTCGCTTGCAGCCGATTATTATATTTATGCAGGCAATCAGCTTAACGGCAGAACGAAGTATGATAACAGTACCGCGCTTGACCGTCAAAGACTTGCAAAGCACGAGTATGTTGATTCTGTGCTTCGCTTCAAGCCCGAAACCTATACGTCAAAAATAGCGCCCTCAATAGCGGTTAAGCTCGGAAGCTTCAGCTTTGCCGCAACCGATTATCCTTATATGACGGTGGTTTATAAGACCTCGTCTACAGCAGAGAAGATCGGAATAAAGCTTCGCGGTAACAATAATAAGCTCTCACAGCTTGCAGAGGATAAGCTACCCGCGCTTGTAAGCGGAGAGAAGGCGGCGTTTACCGTAAATATCCGCGACTTTGAATCGGACGACATCAGATTTTATGACGATAAGATTTACACCGAGCTTTACTATACTCTTGAATTCTTTGAAAGCACCTATGATATGAACGAGGAAAGCTACATTGACATAATTGCCCTCGGATTTTTCAAGGATGAAAAGACCGCGAAAAGCTATGACGGAGTAAACGTGCGCGGCTCAGGCTTTAAGGATACGCTCAGCCACTGGGCCTGTGACAGCATCGACTACGTTACAAGACTCGGACTTTTCTCAGGTGTGACCAAGAGCGAGTTCAAGCCTAACGACAAAATGACGCGAGGTATGCTTGTAACCGTGCTTTCAAGACTCGGCAAGGATACCGAAAACAGTACCGCGCATCCGTTTAAGGACGTGAGCGCGGACGCGTGGTTTGCTCGCGGTGTATCCTTTGCTTATGCAAATGGTATTGTCGATGCAGGCGAAGTCTTCCGTCCCGATGACAGCATAACGCGAGAGGAAATAGCCGATATGCTCTACCGCTATGCAAAGAGCACCGGTAAGACGCTCGGCAGCGCAGAGCTTGATTTTGCCGATGCCGATAAGATCGATCCCGATAAAAGGGAAGCGATTGCGTACTGCGTTTACGCAGGCATAATCAAGGGATATGACGATAATACCGTAAATCCCAAGGGACATGCAACAAGAGCCGAGGTCAGCGCACTTTTGGAAAGATTTTCTGCTTGAATTCAAGTTGATATAAGTAGGACACCCCGACAGATGATATATCTGTCGGGGTGTTTTTGTGGTTGTGACTGTTTTTGCTTAATGAGATTGTCAGCCGCCCTTCGGGGAGTCTATTTCTGTGCGAACAGAAATAGACGAAAGATGCCGCCAACAGAACCTGCGGTTCTGTGAAAACCTATGCGGTTTCCCCTTGGATAACACCTTCCCTTAGGGCTAAATTTCAAGATAAGCACCGCCTATCCGGCGGATACGTTAGTTGGTGGTGATTTGGTCTTTACTTGTATGCTCAGCACCAACCTACGGTTGGATTCGGTTGTCGGAATAAATTTTTTGAACGGGGGGAAGTTTTGCAAGCAAAACTTGCCTCTCACCTACCGAATATAATGAGATGTTGGGGTATGGGCTTAGGACTCAAAGTTTGCATAATTCACACGCGCTGTATGCCCGCGGGTGCTCCCCGCCTACATTTGTTTTTTGATGCGGTCGAGCGCACCCTTTTCAAGTCGGCTCACCTGCGCCTGCGAGATGCCTATCTCGTCGGCTATCTCCATCTGCGTCTTGCCCTTGAAAAAGCGCATATTGACTATCTTTTTCTCGCGCGGAGAAAGCTTTTTCATAGCCTCCTTGAGTGCTATATCCTCAAGCCAGCTTTCGTCTGTGTTTTCATTGTCGCTTATCTGATCCATAACGTAGATCGAATCGGTGCCGTCCGAATAGACCGGATCAAAAAGCGATATCGGCTCAACTATAGCCTCAAGTGCCGCGGTGACATCCTTTTTGCTTTCGCCGAGGAGTTTTGCGATCTCCTCAACGCTTGGCTCCTTTGACATCGTAGCCGATAGCTGCTCGCGAGCCTGAAGCGCTCGGTATGCGAGATCGCGCACAGAACGGCTGACTCTGATGGCGTTGTTGTCTCTTAGATACCGCCTGACCTCTCCTATAATCATCGGAACGGCATAGGTGCTGAACTTAACGTCAAGCTCTGTGTTAAAGTTGTCCACCGCCTTAATTAGCCCTATGCACCCTACCTGGAACAGATCGTCAAGGTTTTCACCCCTGTTTGTAAAGCGCTGTATAATGCTCAGAACAAGCCTGAGATTGCCGTCGATAAGCTTTGCCCTTGCGACAAGATCCCCCTCTTTTGCCTTTAGTAAAAGCTCTCGTTTTTCTTCTGAAGTTAAAGTTTTAAGCTTAGCGGTGTTGACACCGCAGATTTCAACCTTGTTATAGTACACGACAGTACCTCCGTGCAATTCTTAAAATAAGTATTGCCTTTGGTGCTTGCCGCTTATTCAAAGCTTGCGCTGTTAAATCTTACTAAAGTAAAACTCCCATTGAGTTAAGCCTCAATGGGAGTTTGCTTATATATTCAGTTTGCTTTTTCTTCGGTGATCTCGTCTGCAACGGTTATGCGCTTGATATCCGCGCCGACTGATGCAAGCTTTCCTACGATATCCTGATATCCTCTTTCGATATACTTGATATCCTCGATCTCGGTTCTGCCGTTTATTGCAAGCGCGGCAATTATCATAGCCGCACCGGCACGAAGGTCGACCGCACGAACGGGTGCGCCCGAAAGCTCAACGCCGCCTGTAAAGGTAGCGCATCTTCCGTCAACCGTTATGCTTGCTCCCATGCGTCTGAGCTCGTCAACGTATCTGAAGCGGTTGTCGTATATTCCCTCGGTCATCGTTGAAACGCCCTGCGCAAGACAAAGCAGAACGCTGAACTGGGGGTTCATATCGGTCGGAAAACCGGGATAGGGAAGAGTCTTGATTCTTACAGGAGAAAGAGGACCTGTTCTTGAAATAACTACTGCATCGTCAAGAGTGGTAACGGTAACTCCCATTTCCTCAAGCTTTGCTGTGATAGATTCAAGGTGCTTGGGGATGATGTTTGTGATCTTGAGTGTACCGCCGGCTGCTGCCGCCGCGCACATATAGGTTCCCGCCTCGATCATATCGGGGATTATTGCGTAGGTCGTTCCGTGAAGCTCGTTTACACCCTTGATCTTGATAACGTCTGTACCTGCTCCCGAAATGCTTGCGCCACAGGAGTTTAAGAAGTTTGCAACGTCAACTATATGAGGCTCTCTCGCCGCGTTTTCAATGACAGTCTGTCCCGAAGCCTTGACTGCTGCAAGCATTACGTTGATAGTACCGCCAACCGTGACGTTATCAAAGTAAAGGTGAGCACCGCAAAGACCCTCGGGTGCGATCGATTCGATATTTCCGTTTTCAACAGCAGTAGTTGCACCGAGTGCATCGAAGCCCTTGATATGCTGGTCGATAGGACATGTTCCGAAATCGCATCCTCCGGGGAAGCTTACGCTTGCCTTGCCGTATCTTGCAAGCTCAGCACCTACAAGATAGTATGATCCGCGCATCTTTCTTGCAAGATCACGCGGGGAGGTGCCCTGCTTTGCGTGTGTTGAATCTATTTCGACCGCGTTATCAGAAAGCATCTTTATCTCACAGCCCATTGCTTCAAGTATTTCAAGCGAAAGCTTGACGTCACTGATCGTGGGGAGATTTTCGATAACACATTTTGTTTCGGTTATAAGTGAAGCGAAAATTATCGGTATAGCGGCGTTTTTGGCACCGTTGATATCTATACTGCCATACAGTGGGCGTGAAGATTCAATAACGATCTTTTCCATGTATAAATCTCGTTTCTCGGCATTCTTGTATTTTACGTTTATATGAAGCACCGTTACCGTATGCCGACAGATAAGGTGCGTTTTTTCTTGATCGGACGGACAAGCGTTATACGGCAGATTTACAGTAGAATACT
>JAFQPF010000096.1 GCA_017411885.1 Clostridia bacterium | reverse complement strand
TCGTTTTTATATACTGCGCTGTATAGATATGGAATCTGTACGGTTTTTATATCAAGCGAATAGCGTTTTGCGTAAAACTCGCAAAGCTTTTCGTTAGCCGATGCAATTATCGCCCTGTCGGTCTTTTCCCTGAAGGACGAATCAAGCGGGGACAAATAAAGTATCTTTACACTTTTCTGAAGCTCTGCGGAATAACCGAGAACCTCGCGTAATTGCTCCGCGTCATTATGGTCGGTCGAATGGAAATTAAGCCCTGCGGCAAAGAATATTATAAGGTCAAATTCGTAGGTTTCAAGTATCGCCTTTATGGACGGCTTGCGAATGCGGAACAGCTTTATTTTATCCGAACCTCCAAGCTCGGTATTACCGACCACCATAACCTTACTTTGACCGAAGGTGCTTTTCACAAAATCTTCTGTGACGTATTCGGTGTTTCCGATAAGCAAAACTCGCTTCAAGCGAACATCGACATACTCACCTACAACGCTTCTCTTCTTCTGTAAGGTTTCTCTGAACGAAACAAGTGTGCGGTGGTTGACAACACGCATAAGACATTCAACAAGCGTTTCGCTGAAGGTTCCGCACATACCGCTTGAGATCATCTGAAGGGCAACGTCCTGAGAAAAAGCGTCCTTATAGCTGCGCGAGCTTGTCAGCGCATCGTACGAGTCGGCTATTGAAACCACCTGCGCACACAGAGGAATGGCATCACCCTGAAGTGCGTCCGGATATCCCGTGCCGTCGATTCGCTCGTGGTGATATCTTGCTATCTGTGCGGCATATTCAACAATTTTGGGACTTATATCACCGCTTTCCGCTTTTCGGATGATATATTCGCCGAATACAGCGTGCTTTTTTACTATATCATATTCAAGCGTGGAAAGCGTGCCGGGAAAATTCAGAATGCTTTTGGGAATCTGAAGCTTTCCTATATCGTGTACCGAGGATGCTATCGCCATAGCGGTAATATCATCCTCTTCAAGAGATAATTCGGGCTTGCATACACTAAGCTCACGCAAAAGATATTCGGTAATCATTCTTACGTGATATATGTGATATATGCTTTCGCCGTTAAGCTCTCTTTCGTCCGCGTCCTCGGCAAGGTATTCAATTGTAAGCTCATGTAAGCCGTTTTTTGTTTCAAGAACCAGAATCGGATTACCTTGCATTATCAACGTCTCCTTAAATAATTACGAATTAATATGCTTCAAAATCGTATAATACAGGCATTATACTATATTATAATAGTATATCACTCGTTTATTAACAAACTATTAATTTTTGATACTATATGTATTAACGCCACACAATACTGCACTTAAAGTATATCCTATGTCATCAACAAAACAAAAAGGCAACCGGATGGTTGCCTTTTCTGTTTTACTAAGCTTATACGGTACGAATATCCGCGCCAATGTTCTTATTAAGCTTCTTAAGCGCGCTGTTTGCAACAGCCTCGATCTCAGCACCTGTAAGCGTCTTTTCGTCAGAGCCGATAAGGAGTCTGAGTGTGATCGATTTTTTGCCCTCGGGGATCTGCTTGCCCTTATATTCGTCAACGAAAAGCAGATCGCGGAGAAGCTCATTTTTCTTGCTCATTACACAAGAATAGATCTCATCCCACTTTACAGACGAATCCACAAGGAAGGAGATGTCGTACTCGTTTATCGGGAATTCGGGAGTGTGAACAAAGCTGTTTGTTCTCGACTTAAAGGGTACAAGAGCATCCATATCAAGCTCAACGAGTATTGCCGAAAGCACCTTTATGCCGCAGGCAAGTGCTGACTTCTTTGAAAGAAGCGCGAGATCACCGATCTTTTTGCCGTTAAGCATAATATTGAGCCATACGGTCTCATCTGCCCAATAAGGCTTTTCATTCTTTTCGAAGGTAAAGCCTTCCATATGCGTAAAGCGAGGCATTGAGCCGATAACGCCCTTTGCACGGCGGAAAAGCTCCGTAATATTATCAGGTGAGCCGACAAACGCACATCCGAGATGCTTCTTCTGCGCGGGAAGCTTTTCTCCCTTATATTCGTTTGTATAATCGCTGTCTATAAACACCTGCGCTTCCTCGAAGATATCAAATTCATCAAAGTTGCGCTCGTTCTTCACTATCGCCTTACAAATGTTGGGAAGAAGAGATGAACGGATATATTTTTCTGTGGGTGCAGGGGGAGTTGCAAGAGCAAGTATGCCGTTTGTGTCGGGCATGAGCGCATTTACAAATTCCTCTGTCATCCAGGGGTAGGTGAATATTTCCTGCATATTGCAACGGAAAGCGAGGTATTCCTTGATCTTACGTACAAGATCGACATCAAGCTGATTTATCGCGCCGTCAAAGGAGGTCGTAATAGTTGTTGCCTCAAAGTTTTCGTAGCCGTACATACGCGCTACTTCTTCCATAATGTCAGCCTTGATGGAAACGTCGCCTGTAGAACGCCAGGTCGGAACGACGATATGCATACCGCTTTCCGAGAAGGTAACGTCATAGCCCATAATGCCGAGTTTCTTTGCAACGATCTCCTGAGGAATACGCTTGCCAAGACGTCTGTCGAGCCAGTCAAATTCAACGTCGATCTCTTTTTTCTCAAGCTTCTTTACGTACTGATCCTTAAATGCAGTAACCTTCATTTCGGGGAAAAGCTCAGCAAAAAGCTTCATCGCAAGCGAAAGTGCCTGATCGCAGCGTTCGGGGTCAACAGCCTTTTCATAGCGCGAGGAGGACTCGGTACGGTTATCGTAACGAAGTGCCGTTCTGCGGACACCGCGGGATTCAAAGTTTGCCACCTCAAGGATAACGCTGTCTGTTTCGGGAAGAACCGAATCCTTTGCGCCACCCATAACGCCGGCAAGTGCAACAGCACCCTCTGCGTCTGCGATAACAAGATCGTCACTTGAAAGCACAAGGTCCTTGTCATTGAGAAGCTGCAACTTTTCGCCGTCGTGTGCGCGCCTTACCTCAATGTGGTCGATTATATGGTTTTTGTCAAACACGTGCGTAGGCTGACCTGTCGCAAGCATTACGTAGTTTGTAATATCAACAAGTGCGTTGATCGGGCGCATACCCACTCTCCAGATACGGCTCTGCATCTTGAAGGGTGAGGGCTTTACAGCAAGTCCTTCGATCTTCGCGCCGATGTATCTCGGGCAACGCTCTGCATCAATTATTCTTACATCAACCTCTTCGCTTACCTCGGGAGTATATTTGTCAAACTCCACAAGCTCAAGATCGTAAAGAGCCGCAAGCTCTCTCGCGATACCGTAATGGCCCCAGAGGTCGGGACGGTTTGTCATCGATTTATTGTCAATTTCAAGAAGGATATCGTCAAGCTCAAGAGCTTCTGAGATAGGTGTACCTGCCGCTATACCGAGCGAGGTAACGTCCATTATCTCGTGCTCCTCTGCCGCCGGGAAAAGATCGGCAAGGCCTACCTCAACAGACGCACAGATCATACCGAAGCTTTCAACTCCGCGAAGCTTTGCGTTCTTAATTTCCACAGGCTCGCCCTCGCCGTGCCAGCGCACCATTGCGCCGGGGCAGGCAACGACTACCTTCATTCCGGCTTCAAGATTGGAGCCGCCGCATACGATGTCCTTGATCTCGCCGCCGATATCTACTCGGCATACGCGGAGCTTGTCCGCATTGGGATGCACAAGCACCTCTTTGATCTCGCCGACAATTATCTTATCAAATCTTTCTGCAAGATTTTCAACGCCCTCAACCTCAACGGTTGACATAGTGAGGTCATACGCAAGCCTTGTAAGGTCCATATCCTCGGGAAGCTTTACGTAATCCTTTATCCAGTTAAGTGATAATTTCATTCTTCTTTCCTCCTTAATGGAACTGCTTTAAGAAACGCAGATCAGTGCTGTGGAAAAGACGAACGTCATCAACACCGTAACGCATCATAACAAGTCTGTCAAGACCGATATTTACATAGAAGCCCGTGTATTCGTCGGGATCAAGTCCTGCCGCACGAAGTACGTTGGGGTGAGGCGTTCCGCCAGGCATAATTTCTATCCAACCCACATGCTTGCACACGCTGCAGCCCTTGCCGCCGCACACAAGACATCCCATATCGATTTCAAAGCCGGGCTCAACAAACGGGAAAAAGCCTGCTCTCATGCGTACAGGAACGTCCTTGCCGAACACCTTGGAAAGGATGCTCTTTATCATAACCTTACCGGCGGTATAGGTAAAGTCCTTATCAACGATAAGTGCCTCGTACTGGAAAAATGCGCGCTCGTGGCGGGCATCTGTGGTTTCGTTTCTGTAAACTCTGCCGGGATATACGAAGCGGTAGGGCGGCTTGTGTGTGAGCATATAGCGCACGCTGTCACCTGTAAGGTGAGGGCGCAAACAAAGCTTGTCGTTAGCTTCGCCCGAATCGTGTCCCTCAAGCCAATAGGTATCCATGCTTTCTCTTGCAGGATGGTTAGGCGGGAAATTGAGGTTGTCAAAAGCGTAGTATTCGCTTGTGATCTCGGGGCCCGAGAAGACCTCAAAGCCCATTGAGCGGAATGCATCGTTTAAGTCATAGCACATCTGTGTGATAGGATGAAGACCGCCGATCTTGGGTTCAAATCCGGGGACTGTGCAGTCAAAATCGGGGGATATTTCGGAAGCCTTAAGCTTAAGAGCCTCACGTCTGCCCTCGATCTGCTCTGTGAGCAACGCCTTTACGTTGTTTACAGCCTTACCCATTTCGGGGCGAAGAGAGATATCGAGCTTGGGTATTTCCTTAAGAAGCTCGGTAATGCTTCCCTGCTTACCGAGAAGCTCACCCTTAACCTCCTGAAGCTCGGCTTCGGACTGAGCCGCTTCAATGCGGGCAGTACCCTCACGAAGCAGAGCGTCTAATTTATCTTTCATAGCAAACTCCTTACTACTATTATTATACAATTTTACAGATTATTTTACCACAAAACCGTGCTAATGTCAAGGTTTTTGGCATATATATGTGAGATTTTGGGTTTCAAGCCAGCGGATCAAAAGCCTGTTCCTGTCAACTTCTTAATCACCCTTCGCCCGGATTTGAGTCAGATTCGGGAATGCTGTTCTTCGCCCTTTTCTTTATCATAAAGAACTGTACAAGCTGTACGATAAAAAGTATTATATGCGCTGAGCCTGCGATTCCGGAGAGCGCGAAGGCGATATATGATAATGCTCTGTTGCGCACCAGACCAAAGAGAAAATATGTAGGTCCTATATCTCCAAAATCCGGGAACAATGCCCAAAAAGCAATATAGGTAATAATGAAAAGACGGTTTGTCAGCTTAAGCGTTGAAGATTCATCTGTATACTGTGCAGCATACAGATTCGTGGCAAACAACAATATCGGATGAATCACCGGAATCAGCATCCAAAGCATAATACATCTGAACCACCCCATATTAAATACAAACGATGCCGCTGCTATAATAATGCAAATCACCGATATCGTTATAGCCTTTTTCTTTCTTACTGAACTATTTTTTCTTAATGATCTTATCATTTTTACTATCAGAATAATGATAATCGCTACTATTGCCACAAGCCTGATAAGTCCGAACAATGCCGAAAAAGCAAATGTCGTAAATATACCGTCCATCGTCATATAAACAAGCTCCTTTTTTAATAAATATCGTGCACTCTCTAATAAAGTATCTGCCAGCGCTCGTACCGGGATTTTCTTCCGTTTTTTTCCTTCTCGAATGCTCTCCTGTTGATAATAGTACGCAACTTCACGGAAAAAGCCGTTACCGGTAATCCGCACTCATGGCATAACCGCGAATACACCAGTGCGTTAGGCTTATAATACGGATTGCACCACACAGCCTTATCGCTTCTGCCGGACATTCTGAGAATTGCCGCGGCAATCGCCGGGCTTCGCGAAGCTCCCTCGCTGCAACAGACGTATATATCGGTTACCTGTTCAGACAGGGCGCTTATAAAACCAATTATTTTTCTCGCGTGAGCACTGTTGAAGGCGCCCGGATAGTTTTTGTCTTCAACATCGGGAAAGTCCATAACAAGTATATTTTCCGGCAAACACTGATAAACGTAGTCGTTTTTGTAGTCCGAGCAAACGATAATTGCGTTCTGCCCGGGCGGCAAATCAAAGGTTTCTCCGTCTATTACCGTGACCGACAGAATATGAATCGTATATTTTTTATTCACGAAGCACCCCATAAGCTTAAGCGCCACCCTCAAGTCTCGCTG
>JAFQPF010000095.1 GCA_017411885.1 Clostridia bacterium | reverse complement strand
TCGACTGCCTTTTTGTTTATCTTTGGTGTTTTCGTCGCGAACGCGCCGTTGAACACGACTCTGAGTTTTCTTTCGTGAGAGTCGATTATCTCGTTTGCGCCGTCGGGGAACACGAGCCTTTTAGCCGCTGATGACTGAGGCTTTGAGAATACCGTAGCCACAGCACCCTCCTCGGCGACCTCACCGCCGTCGAGTATGGCGACGCGGTTACAAATTTCCTCGACCACGCTCATCTGGTGCGTGATTATAATGACCGTAATGCCGAGCCGCTCGTTGATCTCGCGGATAAGCGAAAGGATCGAGTGCGTGGTATTCGGGTCAAGCGCGCTTGTTGCCTCGTCGCAAAGAAGTATCTCGGGGTCTGTAGCCAAAGCTCGCGCGATAGCGATTCTCTGCTGCTGACCGCCCGAAAGCTGAGCCGGATAAGCGTTCGCCTTATCGGGAAGTCCTACTATTTCAAGTAACTCAAGTGCGCGCTTACGCGCGGTTTTTTTGTCTACGCCTGCAAGCTCAAGCGGAAAGCATATATTTTTAAGGCAGGTTCTCTGCATAAGCAGATTGAAGCCCTGGAATATCATCGTTACCTTGCGTCTGGTCTTTATAAGCTCAGCGTCACTTAACGCGCCGATGTCTGTGCCGTTTATAAGCACCTTACCTTCGGTCGGACGCTCAAGCATATTGATACAACGCACGAGCGTGCTTTTTCCCGCGCCGCTCATACCGATGATGCCGTAAATATCGCCGTCGTTTATGGTAAGCGATACGTTTTTAAGCGCTTCGACCTTGCCGTCTGCCACGGCGAAGGATTTTGACAGCTTTACAATTTCGATCATTTTTATCTCCGCTACACAAATACAGTTTACCGCAGAGGTGACTCTGCGGTAACTTGGTTATTAAATTACTTTATCTTACTTAAGCGCGTCGAGTGTTGTCTGCTTGCCGCCGTAAAGTCCGAGAGGCTCAACGTGGATAGCAGCAGCCGAAACGATGTGAGTACCGTTTTCAGCGTTGAAGTCGTCAAGATAAGGAACGTGCTGGAAGTAGTTAGCGTCGATCTCGCCGCTTTCTACAACGTTGTTGGGCTGAACGTAATCTGTGAACTCAACGATTTCAAGTGTGATGTTCTTTTCAGCGAGAATATCCTTTGCGATAGCAAGGATCTCTGCGTGAGGTGCGGGAGAAGCCGCAACCGAGATCTTTTCGCCGTCGAGAGCCGAGTAGTCAACGTCAGCGTCAAAGCCGTCGCCGGGATTTTCAACAACGCTTACAACCGCGCCTGCGTATGTATCTGTAATAAAGTCCGCAACGGTCTTGCTTTCAAGAGCCGCAACGAGAGCCTTTATCTTATCTGTGTTTTCGTTTCCTTCCTTAACTGCAACGATGTTGCTGTAAGCGGAAGCGGAGCCTTCCATAGCAAGAGCCTGCTCCATGGGGTTCATTTCAGCCGCGATAGCGTAGTTGGAATTGATGATAGCGTAGTCAACGTCCTGAAGCACGTTGGGAAGCTGAGCAGCTTCAACCTCTTTGAAGTCGATGTTCTTGGGGTTTTCTGCGATGTCAAGGATAGTAGCAGTAATGCCTGCACCCTCCTTAAGGGTGATAAATCCGAGAGTTTCGAGAAGTAAAAGCGCGCGAGCTTCGTTTGTTGTGTCGTTGGGAACGGCAATTGTGAGAGCCGCATCCTTACCGCAGGAAGCAAGAGCAAGTGCAGATGTAAGAAGGATTACAGCTGCTAAAACGAGTGATAATGCCTTTTTCATAGTGATTTCTCCTTAATATGTAAAAAATTTGATCTGAATGAGCCTGCTTACAGGCTTTTGGGCTTGGCGTAATTATATCACTAAAGCGGTGATATGTCAAGAGAATAGTATAATTTTATTCATCCGAGGGCTCGGGGATGACCGAGGAATTGCTCTTGACCGACTTAAGCACGAAGTGTGTTCGTGTGGATTGGACTCCCGAAACGCTCTTGATCTTGCGGTGGAGCTTTTCAAGGCTGTCGGAGGTGTCCGTGAATATTTTGAGCATAAAATCGTATTCACCCGTGAGATAGTAACAGGACTGAATGCTTTCGGTATCTCTTACCATTTCGGCAAAAACGT
Organism: Clostridia bacterium; assembly: GCA_017411885.1. Next base: position 2,485 of record JAFQPF010000095.1, on the reverse strand, counting down.
CGTAGTATTTGGGATGCTCAAGGCTGACCTCCATAAGAGCGATAAGGTCGTTGCCGAGCTGCTTCTGGTTAAGCGTTATCGTATATCTTTCGATCGTGTTGTTTGCTTCAAGCTTTTTTATTCGCTCAATGACCGCCGAAACCGAAAGATTTATTTTTTTGCTGATATCGGATGCCTTCATTCGCGCATTTTCTTTAAGGCAGGAGAGTATTTCGAGATCTATCTTATCCATAAGTCGTGCTCCTTTTGATGTTTTCCGCATAAATTTTATTAGTGAGCCTATTATACCAAAAAAATTACGGCGTGTCAATAGCGGCTCGCTCAAAAATCAGATTTTTCGGCATTTTCGGTGAAAGTTTTCTGAAAGAGGGAAAAATTTTCCCAAAGCTATTGCGTAATTGAAAAGATTTGTGTATAATTTTATAGGATGAATAAATTACATATACGCGAGGTGTTAACGATGAAGGAATATTACCCTATAAATGTAGCCGGAGTAAAGAGAGATCTTAAGCTTTTTCCGGTAAACGACAAGCTTTCTATTGCGGCGTTCATACTTTTCGGCGACGTTGAGCTTACAGTTGCCTGCGCGAAGGCGCTTGCCGAAATTGCGCCCGAGCACGATGTGCTTGTAACCGCGGAGGCAAAAAGCATTCCGCTTATCCACGAGCTTGCAAAGCAGCTTGGGGAAAATGAATACGTGGTCGCAAGAAAAGGCCCCAAGGTATATATGGAGGATATCGTTACCGTTAAGGTAAATTCGATCACCACACAGAAGGAGCAGATACTCTGCATCGGCAAAAAGGAAGCCGAGCTGATGAGAGGCAAGCGCGTGCTTATAGTTGACGACGTTATCAGCACGGGCGAATCGCTTAACGCTATCGAAAAGCTCGTAGAGGCTGTAGACGGCAAGATCGTCGGAAAGATGGCAGTGCTTGCAGAGGGAGATGCTAATGAGAGAGAGGATATTACGGTGCTCGCTCCGCTTCCTCTGTTTGATAATAACGGAGATCCTCTGAAATAATAATACTTACCGGTCCTCACACAGAGGGCCGGTAGTTTACGTTAAAAACACCGGGACAGGTATAAAAATTGAAGACGCTCGTTGAATTTTCAAAAAAGAATATAGTTTTCATCATCGCGCTTTTTGCCGCGGTGATAACCTCGTTTTTAATACCGCCGGACAGCAAGTACCTCGGATATTTTGATTTCAAGGTGCTAAGCTGTCTGTTTTCGGTGCTTGCGGTGGTCTGCGCGCTCAGAAGTATGCGCTTTTTCTACTCGACCGCACAAAAGATCGTAAGGCGGTTTGATACGGCGCGAAACTGCGTTATCGCGCTTGTGTACATAACCTTTATCGGCTCGATGCTGATCGCAAACGATATGGCGCTTATAACCTTTTTGCCGCTCGGATATTACGTGCTTAAAACGACCGACAGCAGAAAATATATGGCGTTTCTGTTCATAATGCAGAATATTGCGGCAAACCTGGGCGGTATGCTGACACCCTTCGGCAATCCGCAGAATCTGTATCTTTATACAAAATTTCATATTCCGACACTCGAATTCGTAAAAATAATGCTCCTGCCGTTTCTTGTTTCGGTTTTGCTGATGACGGTTTGCTGCTTTATTTTTGTCGGAAACGAGCATCTGAAGATAAGTGTAGAGGAAAATCCGCTTGACAAGCGCCGCGTTGCGCTCTATCTTGCGCTTTTTGTCATCTCGATCGTTATGGTGTTCAGAATTCTTCCCTATTATATAGGGCTTGCGGTGATTTTTGTAGTGCTTGTGATAGAAAATCCAAAGGCGCTTAAAAAGGTCGATTATCCCCTGCTTGGCACCTTTGCCGCGTTCTTTGTCTTTTCGGGCAATATGGCGCGCATAGACGCTGTGAGAAGCCTTTTTGAAGCCCTGCTTCACAAAAGCACGCTTTTGTTCAGCATAATCTCCTGCCAGGTGATAAGCAACGTACCGTCCGCGATACTGCTGTCGCAGTTTACCGAAAATTATCCCGACCTGCTCCTTGGAGTCAATATCGGCGGCGTCGGTACGCTTATATCCTCGCTCGCCAGCCTCATCACCTTTCGTGAATACACCAAGCACAATCCCGGCAAGGGCGGGCGGTATCTGCTTTTATTCTCGGCGTTTAATTTTAGTTTTTTGATTATTCTTACGGTTATTATGATGGCGGTTTAGAGTTTTTTTATTAAAGGGGGGAACTTTTTGAGAAAAGTTCCCCCCTTGTCCCCCCCCTCAAAAACTTTTGAATATCTGGCTTGATTAAATCGTTTATCCTCACTTTGGGTGATACAGGTGGGGATTTTTTGTTTTGTCATAAATTCGCGCTCTGCTACTCTCTATTCTTTATGTGTTGCTTACTCGGACAGCCTGTAGTCCGAGCGCAACATTTCTGTGAAATTGTATGTGATAATCGTATCCGACACTTGCGGTCGGTGCTTGTCTTGAAATTTCGTCGCAACAGAGCCTC
>JAFQPF010000094.1 GCA_017411885.1 Clostridia bacterium | reverse complement strand
TTGTCTTCTCTCCCTGGGGCGGAAGCGGAAGTCTGCCCACATACAATGTTGATAGCTGCATGATCGAATACATAGCCTTCTTCCCCTCCAAAGCCGAGGCTGAGGCTTACGAAAGCGAGTTTGAGAAAAACAGCGCAAATGTCACATTCAAATATGGCGATATTGTATATTCCGAAACGCTCGTTAAGAAGGGCGAGACACTTGTATATCCCTCCGAATCTCCTTCCAAGGTTGGATACACCTTTGATGGCTGGGACGTTGACGAGGGTACGACAGTTATCTCAGATATGACCGTAAACGCGATAATGACAAAACAGGCAGGTGCACCGGTTGCGTATTTTGACACCGAAAACACCGCGCCTCGGTACGGCGATATGTGGGTAGAAACCAAGGAAGAAAACGGCAAAAAATTCTACCGCTTCCATCCATCGGTTTCACTTGCGGGTGACAATACGAGAGCACAGATAGTATTCGGTGATGCCGATTACGACGCGGCGCAAGCCCCTGTTGTCAAGATCGGATACAGGGCAAAAAACAGCTCTCCTCAGATCGACTTCAACATTAAGCACTACTCAAACGGCAGACTTTGGGGTCCGCTTATCAAATATCCCGCAAAGGAAATATGGGTAGAACAGATCATCGACCTGTCGACTGAAAACTGGACGGGCGGTGAAGGTGTTGAGGCAGGACTTTCCGCAAAGGAATACTTTGAAAACTACATCAAGGGTCAGCTTTATTCGTTCATTTTCAAGCCTTATGCAGGTCAGATAGACAGCAACGACTACTTTGACATAGCCTATATCGCATTCTTCACCTCGACAGATGAAGCAAAGCTCTTTGACAGCGGTCTTGAAAAGCTCAATACATTCGGTGAAGCGGTATACACTTCTACGACAACAAGCACCGAAGATTCCGTGAAGGAAAGCTCTGACGTGGCCGAGCACGACGGTTCTCCTGTATACTTTGACGTGAGCAATCTTTCGATAATAGCTCCTCAGATGGTCGTTGAAGAAAAGGAAGAAAACGGCATCAGGTATTTCAGATCCACTCCTGCTCCCACAACGACTGTTTCAGAGGACAATACCCGTGTAAACGCGGTCTTCGGTGAATCGGTTAATTTTGACGTTGCGCGCAACAAAATTGTCAAGATCGGCTACAGAGTAAAGAACTCGTCAAACGCCTTTGATTTCAACCCCCGTCCTACACAGAACAGCAGAATCTGGGGTCCGATTGTCAAGTATGATGCCAAGGAAAAATGGGTAGAACAGATAATCGATCTCTCAAAGCTTGCATGGACCGGCGGAGAGGGAGTTGACTCAGGTCTTTCGTCAGAAGAGTATTTCGACAATTACTTTGTCGGCAAGCCCTATATGTTCACGATAAAGCCTTACAGCACCGCCGGTATCGCAATAAATTCAACCGACTACTTCGATCTTGCATATATAGCATTCTTCGAATCGGAGGCTGATGCCAAGGCTTTCAAATCAGAGCTTAGCAAGTAAACATAAAACAAAGGCCTCGCGGCTTATTTCGCGGGGCCTTTACTTTATCTTGCTATACTATTTGCGCAATTCTGCTATAATGATGAATTTCCTTTAATTTTGACGATTTTTTCAAAAATGCATATTTACAATACCGCATCATATGTGTTAAAATCATTATACCGACAACAACAAGGAAGGGGATTTTTTATGAAAAAGCAAAACAGATTTATGGCCTTTATTCTCTTGGCTTTGATGATAATATCATCAATTCCGGCTTTAACTGCTTCGGCTGCATCCGCCGAGCCGGACTATTATATTCTTACGGCACAGGATTTCACCTTTAATCTGACAAGCGAAAAGCTTGAGGTTTCCGTAAATGAAACCGAGACTGACGGTGAATATATGCATATGCTCGCCGCACCCGGTACTTATCAGAACCATCAGATCATGTTCAGCGTATTCAACGACTCATTCGCTTCTCTTGACTATCCTTACATAGTGTTTGAATACAGAACAAACTCACAAAGCCAAAAGGTTTCTGTAGGTCAGGTCAACGCAAAGGGCGAAAACTGGATGAGCTCTGCACAGGATCAGAATACCACCGGTGCTTGGTCAAGCATTTGCGTAAATCTTAACGATATCAATGCAAATTCCACGCCCAATCTCCCGAAAAATGATGAAGTCGGCGTTCAGCTGACCGTAAAGCCGTGGGGTGCTCACAGCAAGACTCTTGGAACCGAGCAGTATTACGACTTAAAATACGTTGCCTACTTCAAGACCGAGGCCGACGCAAAGGCGTTCAAGTATGATCCAAACGGTGATTACACCTCGGCTTACGACTCTGAATTTGTAAAAAATCTCCCCTACAAGCACGCCGACAAGGCCTTGCTTGACAAATATATGAACGAGGCGCTCGCGCTTACGCAGGAAATCAGAGAAAGCAAGACAAACGTGGAATACACGGGTACTGCTTATTATATTTCCTCAAAGGGTGACGACCGCAACGACGGACTTTCTCCGGCTACCGCATGGAAAAGCGCGCTCAAGGTTTCAAAGGCAGGCTTTCTTAAAAAGGGCGACGCCGTATTCTTCGAGCGCGGCGGAAGCTACAGATACGAGGGCACGCTTGAAACCGTAGCCGGCGTTACCTATTCTGCATACGGAAGCGGCGCAAAGCCGAAGCTTATCGGCTCGCTTGACGCTTCTGCTCCCGCATTCTGGGAGAAAACCGAATATCCTGACGTATACAGATACACACGCAAGCTTTCCGGTCCTTATAACGACGTTGGCATTATCGTATTCGACATGGGACGCGCCTGGGGCATCAAGCTTGCCCGCGGTCTGTATGTTGGCAAAAACTCAAACGGTCTTGACATGGTAGATTCGACCGGCAGCCATTCTCTCGAGTCCCCTGCTGACATTGACGGTGACCTTGAATTCTGGCACGACTGGGATACGGGCTACGTATACCTTTGCTCCAAAAAGGGCAATCCCGGCGATCGCTTCAATTCGGTCGAGATCGTGGACAAGGGCAACGGAATCGGCGGCAAGG
>JAFQPF010000093.1 GCA_017411885.1 Clostridia bacterium | reverse complement strand
TAAACGCCTCAAAATGCCAATCGTATTTGAGCTCCCTCTCAATACCCGGCGAAGAAACCTCAAGGTGATACGAATCCTCGATCGGATCCGCTTCGTCAAGCATAGGATCGATAGTACGGTGAACAAGCTCGCAATCGTCGATAGTAATTCCCTCTTCTCTGTCAATGGTTATTCTGAGGTAATACTCCGAGCCCTCCTTCACGTATTCTACGTCCCACAGATCATAGTCAAGCTCAGCTACGGTAGGACCGATAAGATCTGCAACCGTTGATGCAATGTTTTTTGAATTCTTCTTCATTTTTCCTCTTTCAATTTAAGGCAAAAAGTAAGAGTGGTCTTTCAACCACTCTCCTTATCTATTTACTTACATTAACAGTATATCACCGTTCTCCGAAAAAATCAAGTGTTTTGCTTAATTTTCTGAATATTTTTATTCAATTCGCTCAATAGATTTGACATAATCCTCTTTTTGAGCAAGTGAATAGTAGAAATCAGTGTCCGGTTTGATTTTCCACACCTTTTCGGCATAGGTAACAACAGATCTGTCTGACGAAAAAACTCCCGCGGCAGAAATGTTGTAAAGGGCCTTCATACCTGTTCTTTCCCTGTCGCCAAAATCTCCGATAGCTCTTAAACGGGTCTTGTGATAGGAATCAAAATCCTTCAGAACGAAATATCTGTCCGGCTCGTTCACATTGAGCAAGGAATCGTACAGGTCGGTAAACGATGCGCCGTTACCAAGAGAACCGTTTATAAAATCAAGCAACCTTTTGATTCGAATATCGTTCTCGTAAAGGCTGTGAGGGTCATAGCTAACGCGAAGCTTGTCAAGCTCCTCTACCGTTGCGCCGAATATATAGTTATTCTCTCTTCCTGCCTCATTTACTATCTCTACGTTTGCTCCGTCAAGAGTTCCGAGTGTAAGTGCGCCGTTAAGCATCATTTTCATATTACCCGTACCGCTTGCCTCACATCCTGCGGTTGATATCTGCTCGGATATATCAGCAGCCGCAACGAGCATTTCTGCGTATGATACGTTATATCCTGTAATAAAGTGAAGCTTAAGATATTTACTTACGGCATCGTCTGACAATATAAGCTTTTCTATTTCGCAAATCAGTCTGATAATATCCTTTGCAAGCTTATAACCGGGGGCAGCCTTTCCTCCGATCAATACGTTAACGGGCATAGTCGGCTTTATAACTCCGTCTTTGATATCAAAATACATCTGCAAAGCAGAGAGCGCATTCATCAGCTGCCTTTTATATTCGTGTATACGCTTTATCTGAACGTCGTACACTCCGTCGGGGTCGATTCTGATACCTTCCTTGCTATATATATGATCTGAGAGCACCCTGCGTCTGAAGGATTTGATACCGTTAAACTCAGTCACGACCCCCGGCTCCGAAATTCTTTTTGCTATTTTTTTGAGCTTGGTAAGATCATAGAGCCATCCGTCACCCTCGATAAGCTTTGACACAAAGCCCGCGAGCTCGGGATTGGCAACTCCAAGCCAACGACGCTGAGTAATTCCGTTAGTCACGTTAATTATTTTTCCGGGATACAGCTTGTTCCACGATGCAAACAAGCCACTTTTAATAATATCGGTATGAAGCTTAGCAACTCCGTTGACACGAGTACACATATACATAGCTATATTTGCCATATAAATTCTGTCTCTTGAAATGATATGCATATTTTCCGTTTCTTTATCGCTAAGCTCGCTATTCTGAAGGTCTGCTTTTAGCATATCGTCAAGCTTCGTGATGTAAACGTAAATTTTACCGAGGATAGATTTGAAAAGCTTATCACTCCAGCTTTCAAGCGCTTCTGCCATTATCGTGTGATTGGTGTACGCGAACACCTTGCCTGTAATGTCAAATGCATCCGCAAAGCTCAGCCCTTCTTCCTCGCAAAGTATATACAATAGCACAGGAATAGCAATAACGGGATGAGTATCGTTTAACTGAAAGACGTTTTCTTCGGAAAAGCTCGTAAAATCATTGCCGTGTATCCTTTTGTGTCCTCTTATAACATCCTTTAGTGAGGCGTAAGTGAAAAAGTATTCCTGCCTGAGCCTCAGAAGCTTACCTTCGTTTTTGTCATCTGCAGGATACAGAACTCTTGATATGTTTTCGGCTTCATTCTTATTTTCGAGTGCTTTGTTATAATTTTGCGCGTTGAATTTTTCAAAATCAAACGGAACAAGGGGACTAGCTTCCCACAAGCGCACAGTCACAGCATAATTATTCTTATAGCCGTATACCGGAATGTCATATGGAACTGCAAGAACTTTCATATCATCGTATTCAACCGTAACCGACTCATCGGGTCGCTCTATTGCCCAAGGATCACCATAAGCCGTCCAATTGTCAGGAGCTTCAACCTGCTCGCCGTCAACTATATTTTGCTTGAATATACCGTACTTATATCTTATGCCGTAACCCATCACGGGATATGCGAGAGTTGCGGCAGAATCCATAAAGCAGGCCGCGAGTCTACCGAGTCCCCCATTCCCAAGCCCCGCGTCCTCTACGTGCTTCAAGCGTGTAAGCTGAGAGCCAAATTCATCGATGGAAGACTTAGCCTTATCGTACAGTCCAAGTGATATAAGATTGTTTATGATAGCTCGACCCATAAGAAACTCGGCGGAAAGATAATATGCTCTGCGCTTTTGCGCCTTTGGAGACTGAGCCTCTTTCCTGTTTCCCGCAAAGCTATCCGTCACCATTTGACCGATCACAAGATTCATTTCCTCGGCACTCGCATCAGCTGCCGACTTC
>JAFQPF010000092.1 GCA_017411885.1 Clostridia bacterium | reverse complement strand
TGAATGTAAACGCCGTCGGTCTTTTTGGTGTCGATAACCTCGACCGAAAGGTTTTCGCCGGTAATAACACCGGTGTCGCCGACCTGACCGCCGCCCTCGCCGTAGAAGGGAGTCTTGTCAAGCACGAGAGTGAATTCACCCTCGGACACGCTTTCGCGCGCCTCGTCGTCGGCGATGATGCCGATGACCTTAGCTTCGGTGACCGTGTCGGTATAGCCTGTAAATTCTGTCTTTTCAAAGCCTGTGATAAGCGATTTTGACTGATCGCTCCAACCGCTTATGTTAGCTCTTGCGCTTCTTGCGCGCTCGCGCTGATCCGCCATAAGCTTCTTGAATTCGTCCTCGTCTGTAGCAAGTCCGTTTTCTTCAAGAATTTCGCGCGTGAGGTCGATCGGGAAGCCGAAGGTGTCGTAAAGCTTGAACGCATCCTCGCCCGAAACCGTCTTTACGCCGTCAGCCTTTGCCTTTTCGATGATGCCGTTAAGGATAGCAAGACCCGAGTCGATAGTCGCGTTAAAGCGCTCCTCTTCGATCGAAATAACCTTGAGGATGTAATCTCTCTTTTCCTCAAGCTCGGGGTAACCTGCCTTGTTTTCGCCGATAACCACCTCGCAAAGCTCGGGCAAGAACATTCTGTCAATGCCGAGGAGCTTTCCGTGACGGCTTGCGCGTCTTAAAATACGTCTGAGAACGTATCCGCGGCCCTCGTTTGAGGGGATAACGCCGTCGGATATCATAAACGTCGCGCTTCTGATATGGTCGGTGATAACGCGGATGGAAATATCGTCTGCCGCGTCGTCTCCGTAATTCTTTTTAGCAATAGAGCAAACGTAGTCGAGTATCTTTCTGATAGTATCTACCTCGAACATATTGTCTACGTCCTGCATTACGCAGGCAAGACGTTCAAGTCCCATACCGGTGTCGATATTCTTCTGTGCAAGCTCTGTGTAGTTGCCGTTTCCGTCGTTGTCAAACTGTGAGAACACGTTGTTCCAGATCTCCATAAATCTGTCGCAGTCACAGCCCGGCTTACAGTCGGGCGAGCCGCAGCCGCGCTTTTCGCCGCGGTCAAAGTATATTTCGGAGCAGGGACCGCAAGGGCCTGTACCGTGCTCCCAGAAGTTGTCTGCCTTGCCGAGTCTTACAACGTGAGCAGGATCAACGCCGATATCCTCTGTCCAGATCTTGTAAGCCTCTTCGTCGTTTTCGTAAATCGACGGCCAGAGAAGCTCTGCGGGGATCTCAAGCGTTTTTGTAAGAAACTCCCATGACCACGCGATCGCTTCATCCTTGAAGTAATCGCCAAAGCTGAAGTTTCCGAGCATTTCAAAATAAGTACCGTGACGCGCTGTGTGACCTACTCTTTCAAGGTCGGGCGTTCTGATACACTTCTGGCAGGTGGTGACACGGCGACGGGGCGGTTCTACCTCACCTGTAAAAAACTTTTTCATCGGAGCCATACCCGAGTTTATGAGCAAAAGTGACTTGTCGTTTATCGGCACGAGGGGGTAGCTGGGGAGTCTGAGGTGATCCTTCGATTCAAAAAACGAGAGGTACTTTTCGCGAAGCTCGTTTAAGCCTGTCCATTTCATAAATTTATCATTCCTTTCAGGGCGTGCTGTACACGCCGCTTTATTACACATTTTACTCCATTATTGTATTATATCAAAAAACAAACGCCAATGTCAATAATTTTATGCAAATATTATCGGTGCAAATTAAGTTTTGGCGCGCAAACGGTAAAAATTTCGGCATACTCTTTCATTTTCGGCACTTTTATGATATACTGTTAGCAGAAAAACGTATGGAGGCGAAAAATGAATCGCAGGACTACTCTGATCTCTTTACTCATATTTATTCTGATACTGGCACTTTTTTACACGTTTTCGCCCGATTTCCGTCTGGCGTTAAGCGAGCAGCTTGAGCTTGCGGAGAGCGTCAGCTACGATCTTTCAAAAAATGCCGTCGTGCATATAATCGACGTCGGCCAGGGCGACAGCATACTGCTTCAAAGCGGAAGCTACAATATGCTTGTGGACGCAGGGCCAAACTCAGCCGAGGAAAGCCTCGTCCAATATCTCGATTCGCTTGGAATAAAGAAGCTTGACTGTGTTGTGCTGACTCATCCGCACGAGGATCATATCGGCGGCGCCGATCTTGTGCTGAATCGCTTTGGCGCGGACACGCTTCTTATGCCCGATTGCAGCGCGGACTCGCGTGCATTTGAAAACATTCTTGACATTGCCGAAGAAAAGGATATACGCATAAGCATACCCGAGCGCGGAGATGTATTTTCGCTCGGCGAGCTTGATTTTACCGTGCTTGCGCCGGGTAATAAAAGCTACAAGGAAACTAACGATTACAGCATCGTGCTTAAGGCAGAGTACGGCGAAACGTCATTTGTGCTGACGGGCGATGCCGAGGCGTTGTCCGAATATGAGATACTCGAAGCGTTTGACAAGGATTTTCTAAAATGCGACTTGCTTAAGGTCGGACATCACGGCTCGTCAAGTTCAAGCTCAAAGGAGTTTGTGCAAACGCTCTCGCCCGAATTTGCCGCGATCTCCTGCGGATATGACAACGATTACGGTCACCCGCACAGGGAAACACGTGCGCTTCTTGATAACGAGGGCATAGAATATTACCGCACCGATTACGACGGGACGTTAGTTTTTGTTTCGGACAAGAAATCGGTCTGGCTTGGGTAGTTTTTGGGGTTATATTGCGATTATTGCGAGGGGGGACTTTTTGAGAAAAGTCCCCCCGCGCGCACCCCGTCAAAAATTTTTTAATATCTGGCTTATTGAATTTGCTTATCCTCACTTTGTGTGAAACAAGTGGGGGTTTTTGTTTTGTCATAAATTCGCGCTCTGCTACTCTCCGTTCTTTATGTGTTCCTTGCTTGGGGCCCACTACCCCAAGCGGAACAATTTGATATAATTGTTTGTGCAAACGGGCGATTCGTGAATCGCCCCTACGGTCCGTAGCACGGACGGGCAGATAGCGCGCGAGGTTTATGAAAATTTCACATCCTTAACCCATACCCCAATATCTCATCAAATTCGGTAGGGGCGGGGCTTGCTCCGACCGTTCAAACAATTTCCACCAACAACCGTATCCGACCGAAGGTCGGTGCTGGGTGAACAACCACAGACCAAATCACCGCAAACAAGCGAATCCGACCCTTGTGGTCGGTGCTTATCCTAAAATTTCGCCCAAGGGAAGGGGATATCCAAGGGGAAACCGCACAAGGTTTCCACAGAACCGCAGGTTCTGTTGACGGCATCTTTCGTCTATTTCTGTCCGCACAGAAATAGACTCCCCGAAGGGTAACAAACACCTACACGAAACAAAAACAGGTACCACCAACACACCATAAAAAAGCCGCAGACCTTTTAGCCTGCGGCGTCATTTTATTTCGTGGAAATTTCATTGTACAAAGTAAAACCAAGTATCAACACCCCGCCAATCGCCTGAGTAACCGATAACGGCTCCGCAAGTACGATCACCGAAACCGCTACGGCAACGAGCGGATCTATGTAGCTGAGTATCGCCGCCTGTTGCCCCTCAAGCTCCTTGAGCGAGGAAAAATACAGACAGTATGCAATACCGCTGTGTACGATACCAAGCACGGCAAGGCATATATAGCCCTTGAGATCGAGTAAGGAAAAGCTTATGCCGCCGGTAAACAAAACGTACGGCAAAAGCACGACGATCGCGCCGACAAACTGCAAAAACGTGCGGTGCAGTCCCGCCACCTTTTTTATAAGCTTGTTAAGTATTATCACACTTGCGTAAAACACCGCCGCGCCGAGTCCGAAAAGCACTCCGCGGATGTCGAGCTTACCGCTTGAAAGATCGGTCACACCGATCACAAGCACGAGCCCGAGCGTTGAAAAGATAAAGCACACAAGCTTTTTTGCAGTAAGCCTTTCCTTGAAAAGGATCGGGCAGATAAGCGTTACGATGACCGGCGCAAAATAATAGCTTAAGGTCGCTACCGATACGGTGGTGTACTTGTACGCTTCAAAAAGTAATATCCAGTTTATACCCATCGCTGCGCCCGATATAAGCAAAAGAGCAAGCTCTTTTCCTATATTACGGAAGTCGATCTTCTGCTTTGTAAAAAGCAAAAATCCGCCGATAAGCACCGTTGCGAGCACCGCACGGCAGAGCGCAAGAGCTTGCGAGCTTATCGCAACGCCTCGCACGAAAGGCGCGAGCGTTCCGAATATCACCATTGAAAGTATTAGCATTATACGTGCTGATGCAGGCTTTTTCATAAATTTCTCCGTATCTGAATGATTACAGCACTATTTTACACCGTGTGTGTGCGCTTGTCAACAGTTATTTTGCCTCTGCCTCATAGGCGGCGATCGCCTTGCGGATGACAAATTCGTTGTTTTCGAGCAACAAAAGCGCTTTGTCTTCGCTCACACCGCATATTTCGGATACGATTCCGATCATACGGCGCTTAAGCTTTATGTTGGTGGGCTTAAGGTTTATCATAAGGTTTTCGTAAACGTGGCCGGTCTTGACCATCGCACAGGTGGTTATCATATTGAGCACCATTTTCTGCGCGTTTCCTGCCTTCATTCTCGTTGAGCCCGTAATGACCTCGGGGCCGGTTATAACGGCGATCGGAATATCCGCAAGCTCTGCGATCCTGCAGGGCAGATTGTTTGAAAGAGATATTGTCTTGCATCCATATTCCTTTGCTGTTTGTATTACCGAGCAGACGTAATTTGCGTTACCCGACGCGGATATACCCATTATTACGTCGTTTTCGTTTATTTCAAGCTTTAAGAGATCCTCTCTTCCCGCCTCTGCCGAGTCCTCTACGTTTTCGGCCGCGCGGAACATAGCATCTCTGCCGCCTGCGTGAAGCGCAAGCACCGTGTTGTAATCAACTCCGAAGGTCGGGGGACATTCCGCGGCATCGGATACCGCGAGTCTGCCCGAGGTGCCTGCTCCCGCATAGATGAGCCTGCCGCCGCGCTTGAACGCCTCGGCGACGGTATCTACCGCCTTTTCTATGCTTTCAAGAGCCTCTCCGACGGCATTTACCGAGTTCATATTTTCTTCGTTGATTATCTTAAGCATAGACATAGTGTCCATCTTGTCTATATGCATGGTTTTGGGGTTTCTCATTTCGGTCATACTCATTTTGCTTTCTCCTTATCTTAAGCCTTGTAGCTTCTGAAGCTGTTGTCAAATTCGGTTTCGTTTATATTTATTCCGCATATTTTCATACATTTTAAGCAAGCGCCGTATATCTGTGAAAATTCGGGGAAGATCAGGCGTACGTCATTGTTGAGCCGCGCCTTCAGCATAGGCTCGAGAATGTCCTTGTGAGCAGTAAGTCCGCCCGATATTATTACCTCGCCCGAGGTGTCAAAGCTGTTGTGTGCGTGATTTATCAGAAAGGCGAGCCTGTCGGCGCTTTTGCTTATTATTTCCCTCGCGACCGTGTCGCCCTGCCTGCAGGCGGCAAAAGCCTCTCGCGCAAAGGAGGCGATATAATCCCTGCCCTTGGAATAAAGCTCGTCAAAATTGTTCATCAGCTCTCTTCCCGCACGCGCGTGCACCGCATCGCTCAGAATTCCGGCGGGAGCAAAGCCGTTTTCAACGTCAAGTGCTGCGCATATCGCATCGCGTCCGATATCGTATCCGCTTCCTGCCTTGTCAAAAAGATATCCCCAGCCGCCGATACGGTGAAGCTCTTTTCCGTCGTCGGCATAAACTACCGAGCCGGTGCCGCATATCACGGCGATAGGATTCTTTACCCGTCTTACGCTGTTAAGCACGCAGTGGATGTCCGAATCGACCTGCACGGTGCTTTTGGGATAATGCTTAAGTATCTCCTTTGCGATCCTTTCGCTGTTTTTCTTTATCGCGCACCCGGCGATCCCCGCAAATATACCGCAAGGTCCGCCCTTGCCGGTGTTTAAGAGCTCTATTCCCTTAAGCACGGTAGTGATCGCGGCATCGATCCCCACAGCGTTGGGGTTTGATCCGCCAAGCACTATGCGTCCGAGTATGCGGCCGTTTTCGTCAAAATGCAAAAACTCGGTCTTTGTGCCGCCGCCGTCTATCGCTATCATCCGCCTGATCTCGCGGCTTGAGCTTCGAAGAAGTGCATCGGTGCTGACACCGAAGATGTCCGCAAGCTCACAAAGATTTTCGATCTCGGGTACCGAAAGTCCGTTTTCCCATTTCGATACGGTCTGCGCGGTTACAAACATTAACCCCGCAAGCTTCGCCTGAGTCATATTCATCTGTTCGCGGCAGCGTGTGATATTCGCCGCTAAAATGCTGTTTTCAAACATAGCTGTATCCGTCCTTGATTTACTTTGCTTCAATTATACACCT
>JAFQPF010000091.1 GCA_017411885.1 Clostridia bacterium | reverse complement strand
TTTTTTAGCGTCCTGTATGCAACGCCGTCATCCTTTTCATTTTCGCGCAAAGCATCAAAAAATGCCAGACATACCCCCTGCTTTATGCTTTCCTCAACTATGATCCTGCGTTTCCCCTCAGGGCAGGGAAAGGCGAGAGAGCAGCTTGGCTCAAAGGGACGTAAAAGTATAGACAAAAGCACCTGCTGTGCAACTGTCAAGATACTCACCTCTTTACATAATGGATTGAGAGTTGATAATAAGCCTGAAGCGGAGATTTAAGCTTTCCGCCGCCTTGCGGCACATTACCATGCGGTTTAAGAAAATTTCAAAATAATCCATAACCGGACTTATAGACGTGTCGATCTCAAGCTCAAGTACAATTTCCGTATGCTCTTCGTTGATCGAAAGACGGGAGCTTGTAACCGAGTAGTTAACACGGTCGTGAATGTCAAAGGTGGAAAAATCGCGGTTGCGCACACGGCTGCGGCGCACGTCGCATTTGTCTGCGAGTATAAGCGCGGCGGCGACCTCGTTTACCGCAACGCCTGTGCCCTCGTCGTGATTACCGATGGCTGTAACGATCGTCGCAACGTCGGAAGCCGGCATATCAAGATTGTCGAGTATACGGAACGCCATAATAGCACCGCTTTGCGAGTGATCGATACGGTTTACAAGATTGCCGATATCGTGCATATAGCCGGCGATCTTGGCAAGCTCTATAGTGTGAGCATCCGCGCCGAGAGTCGATAGAATATATTCAGCATCGCTTGATACCTTGGTAACGTGCGCAAAGCTGTGCTCGGTAAATCCGAGCGAAAGTAAGGACTTGTCCGCAAGCGTGATATATGTCCTTATGTCCTCATTGTTTTTTATGTCTTCAAAAGTAACCATAATTCTCCTGTAAAATAAAATCTTATCTGACTATGAATGCGGTCGGGATCTTTCTTTCGCCGACAGCCGAGCCGAGTGAGTTTACAAGCTCACCCTCGTAAAAGAGCATAGACGATGAGCCACCGTCAAGGTTAGCCGCGTTGACCGCGCCGTATTCCTCCATGATTGCAGCAATATCGTTGTATGTAGCGCCAAGACTGTGGGGCTGGCGGCCGTCGATAGTAAGAACAAGGATCGTGCCGTCTGCCTTCTGTCCGATAGCGGTACGCGGATTAAGACCGCTTCCCGATATAGGCGTCACAATACCGTTTTTAACAAGAACAGGACCGAAGCTGCAGGCTTCAACTATACCTGCGTTAAGCGCCTGTGCGCCTGTGAAGCTGCCTATAATAAGCTTTTTATCCTTGTCAAAGCCAACGGTAACAGGGCATTCCCACGCGTAATCTGCAAGAAGCTCGCCGTTTTTGATCGTAACGCCAAGCGGCATACCGCCGTTTCCTGTGCCGAGATTATCAAGGAATCCGCCGCCGTTGAATGCGGCTATAACACCGTCGGAATTAGCAAGATCGCGAAGGAAGAATCCCTCGCCTGTTTCTGAAAAGCTGTCGATGACCTCGATCGATACCCTTGTAGGATCATCAATTATCATCATTTTTCCGCAATAGGTCTCGCCGTATACGTCTTCGATCGTGATGCCGTTGCCGTTTTCGTCAGACACGTCGGAAGCATCCTTTTTCGGAATAGTGATCTCGATCTCCTCAAGCGAGTTAATGTATTCGTTGTAAGCGTCGGTGTTGCCCTTTATCATAGCGTCTATTTCCACGTCCGAGAAAAACGCGCGCGGAACGAACTTCATCGCGCTCGTTTCCATAAGACTGCTGACCAAAAGCGTGCGCATGGTGTCAGACGG
This sequence comes from Clostridia bacterium, assembly GCA_017411885.1. The sequence continues at coordinate 3,621 of JAFQPF010000091.1, read as the reverse complement.
ACCGTTAAATACGGTCGCAACCGTGCAGATTATAAATATGAGTAGGCATAGGATAAGAATTAAAAGTGAGGTAAATATCCTGCCGATAATTTTCATTGGAGTAAGCTTTTTCATGTTTTCAGTCCTTTTTGTCCTTCTTTTTTGCAAATACCCAGGATCTCTGTATCTTGTAGCTGAAAAGCGCAAGGAAGCAGTCGGTTATGAAGTTGCATACTGTCATCATAATTTCAGCTTCAAAGAACTTGGATATAAACGCGGTGATCTCGGAAGAAAGTAATGTCTGAACTATACAAAGCGCGTAATATTTGAGCGCAACAGGGAGTGTTGCACCGTCGTTTCCGAAAACGAATTTCTTGTTTGCAAAGAAGTTAAACAGGGAAGAAAAGAATCTTGAAATGAATTTGGAAACGTAAATAAGCGTTTTGCGCTCGCCTATAGGAAGCGTGAGTGTGAGGATCGTAAATAAACCGTACTCAATAAGAGCCGACGCTACCGCTGAGCCGATGTAAGCAAATAATTGCTTGTAGATCATAAGCGAATCGCGGATAGGATGAAAATGCGTTCCGCTGTTGTTTTCGATGTAAACCGTGTCGATTGTAACCTCTTTTATGCCAATGCCGTTGTCCTTTGTGGCTAAAAGCATGTTGGTCTCGTATTCAAATCTTTCGCCTGCCACCTTGATAAACGCGGGTATCGCCGAAAGACCGAATGCGCGAAGCCCGGTCTGAGTGTCGCTTACCCTGACACCGCAAAGAAAGCGCATAAAGAAAGCGGTTAGCTTGTTGCCGAATTTGCTTTTTGGAGGTACATTGGGCGAGTTGAAATCGCGTACACCGAGCACGAGCTTGTCCGGCTCGTCTATAAGTGCTTTCGCAACGTTTATAGTGTCCTTTGCCGTGTGCTGACCGTCGTCATCAAGCGTAACAATGCCAATGTCACCCTTAGGATCGGCAATAAAATGCTCCATAGCCGTCTTAAGCGCGCGACCTTTTCCGCGGTTAACCTCGTGGGTTAATACCTCGCAGGAGTATTCGTCTGCAAGACGTTTGAATATGTAGTTTTTGTCTTCATGGCTTCCGTCGTTAACAATAATAACTCGATTAAAGCCAAGCTCACGGGAGTGAGTGACAACGTCAAATATCTTTTCGCTTGGATTGAGAGTCGGAATAACGACCGTAACGTTAAGCATAATTTTCACCCTTGTCCTGTGTTTATATATATCCAATATATATTATATAATAAAAAGTCAATAAAAGCAAGTGCGTGAGAAAAATTTGTATTTGAATTTGAAGAATTTTATCCAAACCGACGGTGGGGAAACACTGTGCGAACAACAAACAAAGCCCTCTTTTTGCAAAGAAGGCTTCATTATATAAATTTACTTCTTGCACCCGTCCCCGGACTCAATAAACCCGGCATTCACAATAACCGTGTCGGCTCCGATCTTTTCAATGTTGCACCAGGGTATGCGTATCTCCTCGACCTTGCCGAAGTTAAAGCATCTGCAGTCTGCCGGTACCGATATCGCTACTATCTGACCGCAGGGCACCTCAAACTCCACGTTGCAGACGTATCCGAGCCGCCTACCGTCACAGACGTTTATAACTTCCTTTTGCTTAAGCTCATTAAAGCTTTGAATATGCATAAGTAAAAATATATCCCGACGGTAGCTCCGCCGGGATATTTCTCCCTTCGGTAATACTTGTTAAAAGTATATTCCAAAGTCTGATATTTTACCACGCCTTAATCGTAAAGATCGGCAATAGCCGCTTGATGCTCGTCGTAATTTCTTGAAAATACGGTTCTTCCGTCAGGTCCGGAAACAAAGTAGTAGTAGCTTGTCTTTGAAGGATACATCGCGTATCTGATCGCTTCGATCGATGGGTTTGCAATAGGCCCGGGAGGAAGTCCGCGGTTCTTGTAGGTGTTGTAAGGGCTCTCGTATGAGGTATCCTCAAGCGTCTTGGGGCGCTCGCCGGTATCATGCTCAATAGCGTAAACGATCGTCGCATCCGAATCAAGATAAGGATAATATGCCGGGCTCTTAAGTCTGTTGTGGAATACCGAGGACACGTTTCCGAATTCATCGGCAAAGCGCACCTCCTTCTGGATCATGGAAGCAAGCGTAATAAGCTCGTCAACCGTCATACCAAGCTCTTCGGCACGCGCGTAATACTCCTCGGTAAACTTGTTGTTGAAGTTTTCAAGCATCTTGTATATTACCGTTTCCTCGGTAGAATCGGAATAATAGTAGTAGGTGTCGGGGTAAAGGTAACCGTCAAGGCGCCAGTATCTGTCAGCAGAGAAGGAGTCGGCGTTTTCAAGGAACTTGTACTTAAAATCGTATTCGTTGATAGCGCGCTTGTAGCCTTCGTACGTGCCAAGCCCCTTGTCAACTAAAAGCTTAACGATCTGCTCGGTGCTGTAGCCCTCGGGGATAGTAACGACTACAGTCGTGCGCGCAGGTGCTTTCTCCTTGAACTCATAGATCATATAATCATAATTGAGCATAGGGGAGATCTGATAGGTGCCCGGGAGATATTCGCCCTCCTTTTTCTTGAACTGTATATAAAAGTTGAATATCTTGGGGTACTTGATAGCACCGCTTTCGGCAAGTATTTCGGCAAGCGTTTCGGTGTCGCAATTTTCGGGAACGACAACAGTAACCGGTTCGTCTGATTTAACAAAGGCAAAGACATCGTTTGCCACGCTGATTATGGCAAAAGCAAGCGCGATCGACACCGCGAATACCGCAACGAGATATATGACCGCCTTTGCAACGCTTGTAAGCGCGCTTACAGCACCGCCGGGTATGTTGTCGGGGTCGGGATCGTCGTCAAGCTCAAGGTCGTCGTTTTCGGTAAGAAATGGAGTGTATTCCTCTTTAACCTCGGTGATCTGCTCCTTTTTCTTCTTTTCAACAGCAGGATGACGGGAGGAAACGATCGGTACGCTCTTTTCATCCTTTTCAGGCTTTGCCACAGGCTTTTTGCTTTCGCCTGCAGGCTTGTGTGCGGGCATAGGCTTTACCTGCTCCGCCTGCTTTGCCGGTGTAACCCTCTTCACGTCACTGTCGGACACGGGCTTTGGCTTTACGGATTCGGACTTGGCAGGTGTTCCCGCCGGCTTTTGAGCATCCACACGGTTCATAATAATAGTGCTTGCTTCAAACGCAGGCTCGTTTTTCGGCGTCTGAGTGCCGGGCGCGCGCCTTACGTATCTGCGAACCTGCGCAGGCTTTGCATCGCCTTCATTTTCATTTTTTCGTTCATCAAGCATCTTTTCGATCTCGCGGATATGATTAAGATCACCTGTGTCGGAAAGACCGAACGACTTGTTTTCATTTTCATTCATAAAGTGCATTCTCCTTATGTAAGCTTGGTGTTAAAGAGATACGATAACGTAAAGTAAAAGGCAGAAAAGAAAGGGTATGCTTGAAAGAGAAGCCTTTAAGCTTACCTTTCCGGTAACAAAAGAATCATCGCGCGTTCCCGGCTCTCTGCCAGCAAGTGCGTAGGAATAAAACATTTTTTCCGCACAGCCGAGTAAAAGCACGAGTGATATAAGAAAGAGCCCTAAGAAAATAAATATCATAAATACGCTGTTGTTTGGTCTGTCAAG
>JAFQPF010000090.1 GCA_017411885.1 Clostridia bacterium | reverse complement strand
GGGGGTATGGGCTTAGGACTTATAATATGCATAAACTTCACGCGCTTTTTGCCTCCCTAAGACCGCTTGCGGTCTTTTGGCTACCCGGCGCGCTTTTTGCCCGCCCGGGCTCCGGGCCGTAGGGGCGATTCACGAATCGCCCGAAAAAACGTACAAATTCGCAAATATGTTCCGCTTGGGGTAGCGGGCCCAAGTAAGGAACGCATTTAGTGTGGTAAGTAGCAGAGCGCGAATTTTTGTCAAAACAAAAAATCCCCACCTGTATCACACAAAGTGAGGATAAGCAAATTTAATAAGCCAGATATTCAAAAGTTTTTGAGGGGGTGAAAGGGGGGGCTTTTTGAGAAAAGTCCCCCCTCGCAAATCAAACCATATTCAATTAGTTAGGAAGCTCGTAGTTCTTCCAGCCGTCGATGTATCTCGAAAGGAGGATGTCGTCCATAGGAGTAAGGTCTCCGTCCTCGTCGATATCGCCGCGATCATCGTAATCATCGGGATCAAAGTCTTCACGGAAGGAAAGCAGGTATGTAAGGATCTTGCGGTCAGCAGAATTTACCTTGCCGTCCTCGTTGAGGTCGCCATACCATAAGTCATCGTCCTTATCTTTCTTGTCGTCATCGTCATCATCGTCGAGCCAGCCGTCATCGTCATCGTCGCTTCCGCCATCGTAATCGCCGTCGAATTCGTAGGTATCGAAGTTTCTCCAGGGAAGTCTGTTGAAGCCGGTAGCATCCTCTGTATAGTAAATGCTAATATCTTCAACGTCATAGAAGGTGTCCTTGTCAACGGTAGCGGGAGCATCGCCGAGGAAGTACACCTCTTCAAGTGAACGGCAGCCATCGAAAACCTTTGCGCCCAAAGAGTCTACCTTACCGGGGAAGGTTATTTCAACAAGCGATACGCAATCCGCGAAAACTCCCGAGCGTACAGACTCAAGGCTTGAGGGAAGCTCTATCTCTTCAAGGCTCGTACAGCCTTCGAAAAGTCCTGTGGGAAGGCCCTCGATATCATCGGGAAGCTCAATATATTCAAGTGCTTCACAGTAAGCGAAGGAGTACATACCGAGAGCTTGGAGCGAATCCGGAAGAGAAACGTCTTCAACCTTATTAAGTCCGTAGAAAGCGTATTTGCCAATTCCTGTTATGCCGCTTTTAACGGTAATTTCGGTGATCTTGCTTCTGTGCTTGTACCAGGGAACTTCGGATGTGGAATTATATGCAGCGAGTGTGCCCTTACCCGAAATAACGAGTTCGCCGGTATCGTAAAGTGTCCACGAAAGAGAGCTTGATGCAGAGGTCTTGCCCTCATAAAGCACCTTTGCCGCCGCCATTGTGCCGATCGAAAGAAGAAGAGCAAAAACAAGGGAAATAACAATTACTGAAGTTAATTTTTTCATAGTATGTTTCCTTTCTTTTATTAATCAGTTGTTTGAATCGATGCCGGGAAGATACGCCTTAAGGTAATCGATTCCCGACCATAAGGTCATAACGGTCATAACCGCCATGGTAATATAAGACAGCGGATGATACTCCGCGAAAAACGGGATTTTGCCGAAAATTACCGGCTCAAGCAGGATCGTTACGATAGAAACGATCTGGCTTACCGTCTTGACCTTGCCAAGCCAGCTTGCCGCAATAACCTTTCCGCTGCTGTTTGATACCAGAAGCCGCATCGAGGTTACCGCAAGCTCTCTGAAAAAGACTACAGTCGCAACGATAACAAACCCTTTAAGGTAGGTGTATCTGGCAAGCATCGTTATAAGCGCGCCGAATACAAGGAATTTATCCGCAAGCGGATCGATGAATTTGCCGAAATCGGTTATAAGATTATGTTTTCTCGCAATCTTTCCGTCGATCATATCGGTAAGCGAGGCGATCACAAATATCGCCGCCGCAATCACCCTTGACACATTTTCCCCGCCTATCGGGCAGGCAATAAAGAGCATAAAGAAGGGCACGAGAATGATCCTGAAGATCGAAAGCTTGTTTGGAAGATTCATTTTCATATTCATTCCCCCTTACCTGCAAGTATACCGACAAGGTCGTAATCGCAGACCTCTGTGATCTTTACCTTAACGATATCTCCGGGAGAAAGCGCGCCGCGCTTTGCGCTTAAATAGACCTTGCCGTCTATTTCGGGCGCGTCCGCTTCGCTTCTGCCGAAATAGGTCTGTGATACTTCGTCGTAATCCTCGATCAAAACACTCAGTGTTTTGCCGAGCTTTTCTTGATTTTTTGCTTCGTTTATAAGAAGCTGCTCGCGCATTATGATGTCAAAGCGATCCTGCTTTACCTGCTCGTCGATCTGATCGGGCAGATCATACGCGGGAGTATCCTCCTCGCGCGAGTAGGTAAACGCGCCGAAATGATCAAAGCGCATCGCCTTTACAAATTCGCAAAGCTCTGTAAAATCCTCTTCACTTTCACCGGGGAAGCCGACGATCGCGGTCGTTCTGATCGTGATATCCGGCATCTCGCGCCTTAATTTTTCAAACACCGAGCTTATCAGCGCGCGGTCACCGTGGCGGTTCATACGCTTAAGCACCGTATCCGAAATATGCTGTATCGGGATGTCGATATACTTGACTATACGCTCGTTATCGCGCATCACCTCTATCAGCTCATCGGTGATCTTGTCGGGATAGCAATATAAAATTCGTATCCACGGAATGTCGGTTTCATCGCAAAGCCTTTTGAGTAGCTTCGCAAGCGAATACTCTCCGTAAAGATCAATACCGTAGCGCGTTGTGTCCTGCGCGACTACGCAAAGCTCCTTAAGCTCACCGCTTGATGAGATTTCCTTCGCCTCAGCGATGATGTCGTCCATCGGTCTGCTTCTGAATTTACCCCGAATATCGGGTATCGCGCAATAGGTGCATCTGTTATCGCACCCCTCGGCGATCTTAATGTAGGCTGTATATTCGGGAGTCGTGATAATTCTCTCTCCGCCCAGCTCTACCTCGTTTTTGTCCTTATATTCAGAGAATTTTTCGCCGCGTGCCACCGCCCTTACGGCATCGCAGATCGAATGGATCGATCCGACACCGAGCACGGCGTCCACCTCGTCAAGCTCTTTGAATATCTCGTCCCTGTATCTTTCGGCAAGGCAGCCTGTGACGACTATTCCCTTGAGCGTGTGATTCTTCTTAAGCCAGCCGATATCGATTATGTTGTCTATCGCCTCACGCTTCGCGCTTTCGATAAACGCGCAGGTGTTGATAACTACGATATCCGCGTCTGTTTCCTCGCACACGATCTCAAAGCCCTCGTCATAAAGCTCCTTGAGCATTACCTCTGTGTCAAGCTGGTTTTTGGGGCAGCCAAGCGACACAAAGCCGACCTTTACAGGCGCTTTTAATTCTTTTTTCAAATTTTTACGATCCTTTCACTAAAGGGATTAGGTTTCTTTTACGTACATCGCAAAAGCTTTTTTTATCTCAGAAAGGCCAAAGCCCCGCCTTGCAAGCGACGCTATCGCCTTGTCCTTGCTTTTTTTATCGCTTAAGTCAAGCGATCTTATTTTTTCAAGCTGAGAAAGACAAATTTCTGTAAAATCAAGTTCTGAAAGCACTCTTTCGGCGTTTTCGTTTATAGTTTTTGCAGAAAAGCCCTTTGCGCGCGCCATTAAAAGTAAACGCTTTGCTCCGTACCCCTTTTTTTGCGCGTTATATTCGCAAAATCTTTGAAAATACGCTTCTTCGTTGATATATCCGCGCTCTGTGAGATATGAGAGCGCCTCGTTTATATCATCCTTTTCAAAGCCGCTTTGCACAAGCTTTTCATACATCGACCTTACGGTATGCTCGCCGTATGAGAGAAAGACCATCGCCTTTTCTCTCGCACGTCTTACACCTTCGTCCTCTTTATACAGCCCCTCAAGCTCGATATCAATATTTTTCATTTATTATTCAATATCGTCGCCCGCGTCAAGAAGCTTGATGTCGAATTCGTCATCGTCCTCACCGCCAAAGCTCTGCTCCGCGCCGAGAGACGCATCCTTCATTTTTTCCTTTATGGCGTTTTCGATAGTTGCGAGCATTTCGGGATTACTTTCAAGGAATATCTTGACGTTTTCTCTTCCCTGACCGATCCTTTCGCCCTCGTATGAGAACCAGGAGCCGCTCTTTGCGATAACGCCAAGCTCGCTTCCGATATCAACGATCTCGCCTGTCTTGGAGATACCCTTGCCGTAAATAATATCGAATTCAGCCGTCTTGAAGGGTGCGGCTACCTTGTTTTTAACTACCTTGCACTTCGCGCGGCTTCCGATAATATCTGCGCCGTTTTTGATAACGTCGGCCTTTCTGATGTCTATTCTTACAGAGGAATAGAACTTGAGCGCGCGTCCGCCCGTCGTGGTTTCGGGGTTACCGTACATAACGCCGATCTTTTCACGAAGCTGGTTTATAAATATGATTATGCAGTTGGATTTTGAAACTATTCCGGCAAGCTTTCTCATCGCCTGCGACATAAGGCGCGCCTGCTGACCTACGTGGGACGAGCCCATATCGCCGTCGATCTCCGCCTGTGTTACGAGTGCGGCTACCGAGTCGACTACGATTATGTCGATAGCTCCCGAATGTACGAGCTTTTCGGCGATCTCAAGCGCATCCTCACCGCTGCCCGGCTGGCTGACCAAAAGATTGTCTATATCAACGCCGATATTCTTCGCGTAAATGGGATCAAGCGCGTGCTCGGCATCAATATATGCCGCCTCGCCGCCTGTTTTCTGAACCTCGGCTACCATATGTAGTGCTACTGTGGTCTTACCCGAGGATTCGGGGCCGAACACCTCGATTATTCTTCCGCGCGGAATACCGCCCACGCCGAGCGCAAGGTCGAGCGTAAGCGAGCCTGTCGGCACGCTCTTTACGTCCATCGCCGCGCTTGACATTCTTCTGATTGCGCCCTCGCCGAAATCCTTTTCTATCTGTGATATCGCGCTTTCAAGCGCTTTTTTCTTACCCTCGGCATCAAGTGCCTCGGGCATTTGCTCCTTTTTCTTCTTTTCCTTAGCCATTTATAAAATTACCTCTCTTTCATTCAGAGTACCGATGAGTCAAGCTTCCATTTTCCGTCTTCATAAACGGTTAAGAAGGTGTCCTTTTCAAGGCTTCCGTCGGAATTTTTCATCGTAATTTCGATCTCTGCCATAAATCTGTTTGCCTTGAGTATCTTTATGCTTGAAAGCTCGGGCTCTCGGCGAAGTATCTGCATATCAAAGGTTATATCTGCGTACAAAACGCCGTCCTTTTCGATATATCTCGGGTATGTCGTGTCACCATCAAAGGTTATTTCATTAAGCGCGGTATTGTAAAGCACTATCGTATATCCTTTGCTGAACACCTCGCTCATCGCCGCTTCTATTTCACCGATGCTTTTATACGGCGAATCGCCGCTTACCGCGAAATATCCGGCTTTTACCGATCTCGTTTCGCCGTCGTTTACAGGAAGTCCGCTTCCGTAAACGATCTCAAGAAGCTCACGTCCCTTTTCGATAAGCTGTGGAAGCGCGCTCTCAAGCTCTGTCTTATCATATCCGCACGAGCAAAGGCTTATGCTTATCAAAACAGACGCAAGTATCAGGCAAACAAGCTTTTTCATTGTTTTTTTCATATTATTCTTCCGCTTCGGGGGCTTCTGTAGCTTCTGTAACCTCTTCACCCTCTGTCGCCTCGTTTTCTTCTTCCTCTTCCTTGGCAACCTTGGTGAAGTTTACGACCTTTGCACCCTCGTCAAGTCTCATTACGATAACACCGGATGCGGTTCTGCTGTAAACAGGGATACCGTCCACGGGGATCCTTATAATTGTACCCTCGTTTGTTATCATAAGAAGGTCATCGTTATCATCAACCGCCATAATTCCGGCAAGCTTACCTGTCTTTTCTGTGATATTATGGCAGGTCACGCCCTTACCGCCGCGGCTGTGGCAGGTATAGTTATCAAAGTCGCACTTCTTACCGAAGCCGTTTTCGGTGATCGTGATAAGCGTCTTATCATCCTCAACCGCGCAAACTCCGGCAACAAAGTCACCCTCACTGAGTCTGATGCCTCTTACACCGCGTGCCGTTCTGCCCATTACGCGGACGTCGTTTTCATCAAATCTTACCGCCATACCCTCGTGAGTTGCGATGATCATATTATACGAGCCGTCGGTATGCTTAACGAACAAGAGTTCATCGCCCTCATCAAGGTCGATCGCTATCTTACCGCCGCGACGCTGATATTCAAAATCGGAAAGGCGCGTTCTCTTGATAACGCCCATTTTTGTTATCATTGTAAGATATTCGTTTTCCTCAAAGCCGCCGACCGAGATGATTTACGTGATCTTTTCTCCCTCCGCAAGCTCAAGGATGTTTACGATATTCGAGCCCTTTGCCGTTCTGCTTGCCTCGGGGATCTGGTATGCCTTCTTCATATGCACCTTACCGTTGCTTGTAAATATAAGCAGGTAAGAGTGGCT